>JARRRJ010000161.1:0-5290 GCA_037380865.1 Sedimentisphaerales bacterium | reverse complement strand
GTCGGGCCGGGAATCGTATTCACAAGCCTCTGTCTGATTGTCACCAGGGACTTGCGTTGCATTAAGTACTTATATAGAACTGCTCAAATATTAACAGCAGGTTACAAGCTCTTCCAAATCCAGCTCCATAAGATGCTCGAGGTACGCATTGAGGTCCTCTTCTGAGAAAGTTGCCAGAAATTCAGGCTTGGCGGTCTTGTTGATTTTGCAAATGTAGTCTATCAATTCGCGTTTTTCCATTTGTGCATGTCCTTACAGCAGTTTGAAGAATCGATAATCGAGACTCGGAAACAAATTTTTCTACTTACAATTCTAAAAATATCGACACTGCAAACGTGTTTTCTTTAGCGTCTCGAAATATGTCACGCCACGCGTCCCATAACGCGAACCACAATATAAAGACAGCTTTTCATGGCATCTACTATATATAGCATTTCACCCAAATCCATTAACTCGGCAAGAGACACAAGTCCAATAAAATCAAATTGAGAGGCACATAAAACCCGTTGAAGAAAATTTGCAGAATTCCAGTTTTTTTATTTTTTGCTTAGGTCTTCCAAAATTACAAGCCTTTATCCAATATAATACCTGTTGTTCCCTTCTGTCTGACGTCTCTCCAAGAATATGAAAACTTGACAGACAATTGTCCAAACATTAACTTATTTGCAGATGATGTGATTAGGTCGTAATGATTTTCAGGAGCCACTTAAATTAGGAGAACAAACAATGAAAAAGGGAAACTACGTTCTGACTTTCATGCTTCCTTTCGCCATTTTATTAATACTTGCTGTACAAGCCTGTTCTTATGCAGCCGGCAATACCAGTCAGCATGCCAGGATAAAAATCGACATCGATCGAAAAGTGGGCCAAATTAATAAGAACCTATATAGCAATTTTGTCGAGCACCTCGGACGTTGCGTTTACGGCGGAATATATGACCCAAATTCGGATCAGGCCAATGACAAAGGATTTCGCAAAGATGTTTTAGATGCAGTCAAAGGCCTTAATGTTTCACTTATTCGCTATCCCGGCGGTAACTTCGTTTCCAATTACCACTGGCTCGATGGAGTCGGTCCGCAGCGAACACCAAGGCTCGAACTGGCATGGTATCGACTGGAAACGAACAAGTTCGGAACCAACGAGTTCATGGAATTCTGCAAAGAAGCAGACGCAGAGCCTTATATTTCCGTGAATATGGGGACAGGAACAATCGAGGAAGCTCAGCGCTGGGTTGAATACTGCAATGTTGCGTCGGGACCTTACTATGCAGAGCTTAGAAAACAGCACGGTTACCCTGAGCCTTATAATGTTAAGTATTGGAGTCTGGGAAACGAGATGGATGGCTTCTGGCAGATGGGACATCTAAACGCCGAAGATTACAGCAAGAAAGCTCGCGAAGCTGCCAAGCTGATGATGCGCACCTCGCCGGATATCAAATTGATCGCCGCAGGCTCCTCGAACTATCGTCCCGGCGCTGATCCCGACCTGTGGAACAGCACTATATTGCACGAGTTGAGGGATGTAGTTGACTACATCGCACTTCACATTTATGTTGGCAATCCCGAGGATAATTATTACAACTTCCTTTCGACGCCGCTCGTTTGTGAGGAACGTACCAAAGTTGTCAAGGGAATGATTATGGAGGAAATGATTAAAGCAGACAGGCCGAATCGCGACCCTATATACATTGCATGGGACGAATATAATGTATGGTATCGTGCTCGGCGAGGCGATGATGCAAGGGGAACACGTGCGCTGGAGGAGCATTACAATCTTGAAGATGCGCTTGTCATTGCGGAGTTTCTCAATGTGTTTGTTCGAAACGCAGACATTGTAAAAATGGCAAACATGGCCCAGCTTGTCAATGTGATTGCTCCCATTTTCACAAATGAACAAACATTGTTCAAGCAGACGATTTATTATCCTCTCCAATTATTCGCTCAAAATGTATCCGGGACGTCGCTGGATGTCTTCGTGGATTGTGATACTTATGACACCGACGAATTCACTCTGGGTTTGGGCGAGACGACAACAACCCGCAAGGATGTCCCTTACCTCGATGTTTCGGCAGCTTACAACAACGGCCAGGTGACAATTTGCGTCGTCAACAGGCACAAAGACCAGCCGATCTCAACTGATATTATGTCTCAGGAAGGCACTTTCGGCAGCACGATGCAGGTTTATGAAGTGAATGGACCCGATGTAAAAGCCGCCAACGACTTTGGTATCGAACTGGTAAAGACAGTTCGTAAAAATGACCTCGCAACGAGTGGAAACAGCTTTAACTATTCGTTTCCGCCGCATTCATTTACATTGCTGAAAGGCTCAATCAATAAATAGATTCTTTTACAGGGAATTAGCTACGTTTTTGGTTTTTCTATATAAAACAGCGCATTGACCGGATCGAGCTTCAAAGGTACAGTTGTTAATTTCTGTCCATTTCGGCTTTGTGAGTGAGTCAGCTCCGCCTGTTGTATCTGTCCGTCCATCGGGTTCCATTTTTCCAGTTCCATCGAACCTCGCAGAGTTACCTGCGTATCTATTGCTTTGTCAGATGAATTGGAAAACAAATAAATGTTCCGGCCATCTTTAACCTTGTGGATATAGGTGAGGGAGCCGTCGTAATTGGGACCAATTTTAACCGGCTGCATCGCTTCGTCAATTGTCACGTCCCACACCGGAATTGCCTCGCGCATTACAGCCTGCATCATTTCAGGCGTATAATCAGGCAGGAAATACGCACGTCCTTGCGCGCTGTTGCTGTTCACGAAATACACCTTGAACTCGTCTATCCTTCGCTGGAACTGTGCCGTGATGGGTTTGTCATCGAGCACGCCGAAGACTTCTCCAATAATCTGCTTCAGCTCAGCATCTTTACCCATTTCCTTCGATTTGGAAGCAAGCGTTTTTGTTGCTATGACAGTTCCTCCTGCATCGTAAAAAGCTTTTATTTTCTCCGCTGATTCGAGTGACAAGACTTTCCCGCCCGGCACAATAAGCACAGAGTATTCTTCGCGATTGATTTTATTATTAAGTATCAGTTTGTTACCTTCGATGATACAATTCTGCTCCAATACTTGTGGATGCAGAAAAGTAAAGTCTTCGCGCAAGCCGCGGAAAATCAACTCGCCCAAGCTGATATAATCTATTTCAGGAGGCACAATTCCTCCTTCCCTTGCGTAAGCTACCTCATTGCCTCCGGCACCGCGAGCATCACCCCAGTCACCGAAAGAATATGCCCCCTGAAGCGAATCAATCGGGTATAAAATAGCTACGTCGGAAACATGCCTGCCCTGCTGTAATATATAACACAAACGCCCGATCAATCTGTCACTCTCCGGCGTCTTTCCACGCGGCAGAGCGCCTACCTGGAAATTAGCACCCATAGTTGCCTGATCGATGGCAACTTTGTATATAATCGGCAGGCTCATATTATTACGATAACCCGCATAAGTCTCAGCCATAACGAACTTCTTGTCCCAGTTGTACGCCGAAGAACTGACAATCTTGTACGAGCGATTTTCCCGTCCCCACCACCAGATGTCGTCTATCGCCGGCACCTGCTGATACCTGAACGCGAGCATCAGGTCACCGTTGACTGGAACGGGATTGGTAATTTCCTCCTGGTCGAAATGGCCGCTCAACATTATATTGTGCGCTCTGCACCAGTCGTCAAGCTGCTTTATATAACTTTCGGAAAACAGCTTCGCGCGAAATCCCCAGAGCATGTTTCGTATCGCGGCTGTATCAGGCCCTACATCGTACCACAGCGCAGGGTAATATTTCATCGGATTGAAACCATATTGCTTCTCGAAATATTCGTTGAATTTCGGCGTCCACATCTTACCGTTCGCTACGTGCATCGCAGGCTCATCGTAATGTGTTATTTTAAGCACTGTACCGAAATACTTTTTCAAATGGTCATAATGCGCCTGATAATTCAGGTCGATAAACGCTTTCACTGCTTCGGGATCGAGATAATCGACATAGCCGCTCTTGCTTCCCTGGTTGAGTGACGCCTTCGGGTCGAGGTAAAATCCCATAACCTTCCAGCTTCCCTCCGGCACATCGCAGGTCAGTTGTTTTTCTTCGATTTTGTCACTCACATCGACAAGCTCCCTGCTATCGAAGTTCATCATCACAGCGCCCATCGTAATTCCTCCGGGAATTTGCATCTGCGTCTGCACAGGTCCCGTGACATCCTTTTCGACTTTCTCCAGGCTCTTAGCAGCATATTGAGGATATTTCGAATACAAATACCCTCCTGCCATACCGCTCGGATAGCCCACCTCGTCATAAAACACAACAGGAGGATTTCCATTCTTAATACCAGCTTCGATTGTCTTGGCATATAAATCAAAATACTCGTCACTCAAAAAAGTGATACCGCTATCGTCCTGCCTTCGCTTTCCCGAGCCGGCAAGGTATTCATCCGACAATCCCTTTGTGCTACCGGGACCAATACCAAGATAGAAGCCTCCCGTAACATCCTGCTGCGCCCAGCGTTCCACCTGCCTTGTCATATTTTCTTCGTTAGCACGCGCCAAATTAAAAGTAAGCCACGCCTGCTGCCTGCACTCCTTCGGAGGCTCCGCAAACAACTTTGAATCGATAGTACCCGTTTTCTCGAAAGCCTGCGCATAAACGGATATACAGAAAACAACTACAAAGCCAAAAGAATATCTCAACAAATTGTCTTTCATCAATATGCCTGTTATTGTAGTTCGTATCATTTTCTTTACCATGCCTTTATAAGTTTCATTTGAATAAGTGCTTGTCGACAGCACAACACCATGACCTATCCGTCAATTTGAATAAATAATATAACATACTTGCATTCTTTCACAGAAATTTCTCACTAAAACCGAAATAAAAGCTGTCTTTGCGAGCGCAGTGTTCGCGGTATCAGCATTGATTGAAGATTGCTTCGCTCGGTTCGCAATGACATGCCCTTCTTATTTTTCCTGGTTTTATTTTCGAAAAATTTATTTTTTTACTTGATCTGGAAAATTATTATTATAGTATATTAGTATATACTTATATAAAAGAATGAAAGAAATGGACAGACTTGAAGAATTAACGGAAATATTTAAGGCGTTTTCGGATCTTACCCGGCTGAAGCTGATAAAGCTGCTCTCTGAAAGCCGTAACCCTTTGTGTGTAACCGCTTTAAGTAAGAAATTGTCGGTCACCCAGTCGGCAGTATCACAGCATTTGCGGATACTCAAGCAGGCCGGTATTGTAACAGGAAGCCGACGCGGCTATCATGTACATTACGAGATAGATAAGA
>JARRRJ010000160.1:0-7066 GCA_037380865.1 Sedimentisphaerales bacterium | reverse complement strand
CTGTGACTCGAAAAACTTTTCTAATTTATCGCTCAGCTCTCTTTCGCGTGTGTCTTTGCGCCACCATGACCAGTCGACAGACCAGTTCATAGCGGTGCGCCATGCGTCGTATCTGAAATCCCGTGTATTGCCGGATCCTCCCCTGCCGTAGGGAGTACCGTCGAAATTTGCATAATTGGGATTTAAGCCTGTGTTGGGATCGGTACATTTCTGGAAGAAATCCCTGCTCGACGCGGCCGCCCTTTTCCAGAAGTCACTGTCTTGCTTCGGGCCCCATCGCGACCAGAGCTCATAAAAAGCAGGTAAATGATAAGACGGGTCTGTCATATTGTTGCGCCGAGAGTCGGGAGAGAAAAGAATCATCGCGTGTTCGTCGTTTACTTCCTTGCCGACAGTCTGCACTCTGCTGAATCTTCCTCTTACCATCCCTGTAATAGGTTCACGATGTACCATATTGCTCAAGAGCCTGTCGGCGCAGGCTTTGTAGTTATAAATTCCCTGGCCATTACCCCAGCGATTCGCGGCAAAATAAAGAGCCATCGCGAAATATTCTTCTCCGTCTGGAGCAGGAAGCTCATCGCGGGCAGTGCCGTCGAAATTCATCGACCACGAGAAAAATCCATATGTAGGATGATTTGGGTCATCGTGGTACATATATGTCATGGCCCAGTTCCATAGCGCATCAAACTCAGACTTCTTATCCAATTGTACGCAAATCATCATCCCGTAAGACATGCCCTCGGAACGCACATCGTTATTATTAATATCAGGCATATAAGCGAGCGGCCCATTTTCATTTGAGCCTGAAGGATAATATAGTCTCTGGGTGTTCTCGTCACCTCGAAAGAAATGCTGGAAGATGTTGTCGAGCTTGTCATCAATCTCTTTTTGCGAGTAGCCTGCCTCGACGAAAAGGTTGCGGTATTTCCCTGTAGCGTAGGCACCCGAGCCGTCTTCAAGATTAGAAACGGTTCCGGCGGGTGAATTACAGGCTGTCACAAACAAAGCCAGTAAAACACACAACGCTGAAATACCTGCAAAATACCTGGAAATTCCTGATTCCTGCTTCCGTGACATAGTATGAATCTCCTGTAAGCCTGCGCACCGTGAAAGAAATTGTTATTTTTTGAAGCTCTCGGGCGGCCCGAGGTAGCTGGGTTTCCAGCCTCCGAGATCGAGCACAATCTTTTGGAGCACAATCCCCGGATCGACCATCCAGATTTTCAAAGTGTGATAGCCCGGCTCGTCAATACTGAGTGTCGCCTGTGGGACGTAACAGGCATTTCTTACAGCATTTTCCCAAACGCGGTTTCCGTTGGCAGCATCGAAAGTCTGAGGCAGAATTTCTATTACCTCAGGCTCCTGGTCGTCGAAGGACACTGCGATGTGTGTTCCCCTAGACGGGTCGAAGTTCAGCGACGGCCCGACTATTCCGTAAAATTTTACATCTCCCGATTTTAAGAGATACATCTGGTATTCGAGACACGGGGAATTTTGCGGCGGATTAACACTTTTGGAAGTCACAGGCATAATTGACATGCCGGAAAGCGTGCGACCGTAATCCTCGATTTTATCCCAATGTACATCGCCTGCAGGAACATTTTTCGTATAATGCTCTGCCTCGATGGAAATAACACCCTGTCCTTCGACAAAGCCATTAAGATTGTCACGAGTTACTTCCGCAGGATTGAATGCTTCTACCTTAACTGTAACACTTTCTGTGCCTTCCAGCGGACGAGAAAATTCAGTGCCTGGTGAATCGCCCGGCATCATAGCTCGCGTTTGAAATATTTGTACAGTTCCTGAAGCAGAACCCTGCGGCGCTTTTGTCCAATCGATACTTACAAATATTCTGCTGTCTTTTTCAATTGTTCCTCCATTCGTACTCAGTACTATCCATGGTTCACTTGCAGTAGCTCCGAATCCCAACGAACCCTGGCCGCGATTGAACACATCTATGTATTGCTTTTGCTGATTAAATACATCGAATTTCGGAAGTGACAAATCTTCTGTCCCCGGCCAAGCCTGCTCGGAACCTTCTGCAGCAACGCCAAGTGCTGCTTCTTCAGGCAGGTCAAGTCTTTGAACCTGCGGCATATTGCTCCTTCTTGGGGCATTCCAGGATGTATAACCGATATGTATCTGGTCCATGAAATGGTTCCATTTGCCTCCTGCAAATTCGTTATTGTAATAATTCATCAAATCCGCGTCAGCCTGGAACAATTGCTGGACTTTATCTGCCATATCGTTAGCTGAAGAACGCCCCTGCTGAGCGAAAAGATAATTCCTGGCCGCTGTGACATATAGCTCCGAGACCTGGGCAGTCGCTTTGGTGGGAAACACGACTAAATCATAGAAAGAGTCTTTCATATTTGCAGGCAGTTTTGCATAAATTTCCTCGGCCTTTTCCACCAGCGCGTTGAACTGGTCCACGAACCTGTCTGCTTCCCTGTAGTTTACTACGCTATAAATTGACGAATCAAGATTTTCAGGCGTGCGCCTTGAGTTGAACCTGGCATATTGCATCATAATATCCGCGATTTCACTGGCATATTGGGACCCGAATTCACGCTTTGCCCAAAGCTCCGTAAATTCCCTGATATTATCGTTTGTCCATTCCTTCGTATTCCAGCCCAGGTTCAGGAAATATTCCATTGGGAAAACAACGTGCTTGAGGTGGCCTACATTTACAATCCATATCCTGTCGGCTCCATATTCCTTGGCAAGTGTCATCTGCTCCCATACATGCGGCAGAGAAATCGTATTTATCCACATATAGTCGCGGGGGCCGCCGTGATAGTCGAAATGATAATAGATTCCCGCACCGCCCGAGCGGTTTCTTTCTGCTTCGGTCGGCAGCCTGCGAACATTGCCCCAGTTATCCTCAGCCCAGAGAAGCGTCACATCATCGGGAACTCGCAAGCCTCTTGTGTAATATTCCTGCACTTCCTTATACAGGCACCACGCCTGAGGCACTTTTGTAATATTTGTCTCGTAAACATCGGAAATCATATTTCTCTGGACGTCAACGATTTTTTCCAGCAGAGCCATGCTTTCTTCGACTGTGCCGCCCCGAATCATGGGCGTATCGTTCGCGCCGCGCAAACCGATAGTGAGAATGCTTTCGTAATTCTTATTTCTTGTGATTCCCTCACGCCAGAAATTCTGCAATTCTTCCGGATGCGTGTAATAGTTCCAGCTTCCAAGAGTTCTCGAATATCGCCTGTCCCATTCCTTCTGAGCGCGGAGCATAGGCTCCTGGTGTGAAGTTCCCATTACTATGCCGTACTCATCAGCAAGTTTGGGATTCAGGGGGTCGTCCTCGTTAAAGGCGTTGTTCCACATCGCCGGCCAGAGATAATTGCCTTTCATGCGAAGTATCATCTCGAAGACGGTTTTGTAAAATTCGCTGTTATAATTCGATACGCCTCCGGGAATCGGCGGGTCCTGTGACTGGGGCACTGTCCCGTATTTCATCCTGACCCAGTTGCTCAGGTCAGGAGCTTCGTCATTAATAAAAATCCCGCGATATTTGACCGACGGAGGTCCCTGCTTGTTTCTGTCCGACAAAACATAGAGTGCGTCTTTGTGCTTTGCGGGAACATCCGCCCAGAAATGCAAAGGCGAAATACCGATTTGCTCCGAGAGGTCGTAGATACCGTATATTGTGCCGCGTTTATCACTGCCCGCGATTACCAGGGCCCGATCCACACCTGAAAGCGGATTGTCAACTACCTGGACAATAAAGGTTTCCCACTGTCCTCTGACATCGGAAACGTTAATCTTGTTTTCCGCCGCAAGTTGGTCGATAATCGGGCTTTTGCCAATTGTACCAACAAGGACAACCTGGTTTTCCTTCGGCACAACATCTTTGGAAAGTATCGGCTTTGCGCCTGCTACCTTTTCTATATCGCCCTGCAGGTCACCGAGTGCACGAATAACGCCCGGCCAGTCCTGACTGCTGATATACAGAGGCGCGGATTTGCCATTTGCTGAGAGAGTGAATGCTCCGGTTACGCTTTCTCCGGATATATAAGACTCCAGATCGACAGCTAACGCGCTTTGGGCCGCAATAAACAATCCAAGCAGTAATAACGTGCATTTAGACCTTCTGCAGAATCGAAAAAAACTTAATTTAGATGAATTCTGACGTGTCATTGTAACCATGTCTCAACTCCTCAAAGAGTACGATGTTTTCCATAATCTTGCCGATAACCACTCGATTACAGCAGTTTTATAATAAAATATTCCCCCCTGTACAAGAAAAAACTCAGCAGACAATACTGTGAGAACAAGGTGAAATTCTTGTGTGAAAAAGATATTTAAGAAAAATTTGTTATTTGCGTGATGATGAGGCATTCGACATTCTTTCGAGGCCGTCGAGGCATTTCTGCGACCAGGTTTCCAAAGTGTCCCTGACCTGCTCCAGCTCTTCGATTGTCATAAACGACATCTGGGTAATCATCTGCTCGCGCTTTTCTACTTCAGGCGTATCCAAATCCCAGTAATGTACGATTCCAAGATGGACGCTTCCGACTTCGTTCGATTCGTCGTTGAGCAATGCTACGATAGAATCCGTGTGGCCAGTTTCGACAGAGACTTCTTCTTCTACCTCTCGCTTCACGGCTGCATCGTAGTTTTCTTTCAGGTAAGCAAATAAGGTGCTATTATCAGCATCAATAGGATTTATATGGCCTCCTATACCGATTGAGCGTTTCGCAACTAAGCGTGTTTCACCTGCCCTTTTTCCCCTGACATAGCTGAGGTATCTTCCCTCGTGCGCCATGATTACGTAGGGAATTAGCTGCTTATAAGACGGATTGCTTTCCGCTTCCGAGCGCAGCATGAATCGCGGCACACCCGGGACGAAAATCTCTTTTAAATAGCGTTCCACGTCAAACGACAGACCTTCGAACATTCCGATTTTTTCAAGGACTTTGCGTTCTATTACAAGTACCTGCTCCTGTGATGCCATATCAATCCGTTTCCACCAAAATTCAAGTTATTCAATGTCACACCAGTCCGGAAGAATATCCGACGGGATGCATTATTGCTGGAAAACGTGATTAATGCAAGGATTTAAAACAAAGCCAACGTCACATATAGCATGGATCCATTGTAAGGGTAATCTGGTTTTTTTCGGTAAGCTCTTCTATCGGTATTACAAACTCAGTTCTCAGTTTTCTGTAACTTCCTTTTGAGCCATCCAGAACAGTTTGACGCATTCTTCCTTTTACTACAAAGCCTTTTTTGTTTATCCATGAGAAAAGGTCCGCGATAACTTCTGTCGGGACCGCGACTTTCATAGCCGGAAGTACCTTAACATCAGTCATATCTCCCAGGGGTCCAGCCTGCTCTATAGCATTTTCTTCCACTGGAATCTGTATCTCAATCAGGCTGTGATTCGCTTCCTCCGACAACGGGCTTGTCAGTCTGCACGTCGAAACAGGTCCGAGAAGCGATATACCTTTTTCATGCGCAAGAGCATAGAGCTTGTTTATCGCGTAGCTCACTTCAAAATAATCGCCGCGATAAATCGTGTAGAGTACCGTCTGCCGTGGCACGTTACGAAGTGTTACGTCACTCCTGTTCTGGTCTCCCCCTTTGCAGACACAAAGACCTGCGATACACGCAACTTCAGTCAGGATAATCAATGACAATATAAGAACGATTATCTTCTTTTTCATAACAGGCTCCCTTCTTGCTACAAAGTCCCTTTTTGTTTCCCACGCTACACAAGTTTTCGTTTCCTATAGTATATGACGTGAAAAGAGCAAAATAGTTACAGAAAAAATGTGGATTTTTTCAAAAAATATGAAATTCTCGAAAAAGAACCAAGTAATGTAAAGAAAATTGCTGTGAAATGAGTTTTTTTGTTCATTCTCGCCTGCGTTTCCTTTACACTTTGTAGGGTGGGGTTCAACCCCGCCATTTCCTAAAATAAGATAACGTGATGTTTCATACGGTCGCAGCTGCTTTTTCAGTATGAAACTTTTATTTGAATTATTCGTATAATCAGGAAACCTGATAGCCGATAGTGTTAATATGGATAATAAATCATTCACATCCAGAGATACGAAAAATTTAATACCGGAAGATTTCACTCCGCAAACACCAGACTCTTCGATGCAAAACCGTTCTAATATGAAAAAATGCCCGTTCTGCGCCGAGCTTATCCAGCCCGAAGCCATCAAGTGCAGATACTGCGGCGAATTCCTTCACGGCTTTCGACCGCGAGACACCAGGCCGCAGTCGGCGAGAAAGTGGTATTATTCGACAGGCGGCATGGTCGGCCTGCTGCTCGTTGTCGGTCCCCTGGCACTGCCCGCGGTCTGGCTCAATCCACGCTATAAAATCCTGACGAAGACGATAATCACTATTATCGTTTTGTTTTTTACGGTTCTCTTAATCTATCTGGCAGTCGGCATCTATCGTCAATTTCTCGAACAGTTCGACCAGTTAAGCGAGCTGGGTATCTGACGGGGAAACTACAAATCATATAGAAGCATAGCGGCGCTGCGGAGTAAAGGCATGCTCATCCTTCGTGGTGCCTGCTTGGCCGGAACTGCTAAGGCCTGTATTTCCTGTAACCGACCGCCTGTGCCTTGACGGCTGACCCGGTTAGGCCATTGCTCGCAGCCGCATCTTTTTCTGATTTTTTATGGACAAGTCCATGTTGTCTCGTTAAATTAATCGAAAAGCAACCAAGACCGGGTTTGAGCCAGGAGAATAAATGGGATATGAAACGGAGAATAAAATGAAACGCTTAATGTTAGTCATTTTTGTCATCGCTGCTGCGACGAATCTGTTGATGGCAGAGGCAGACTCTGCGAAACAGAATAAAATCGAGAAGCTTCTCAAGACAGACTGGGAGTCAATACACTACAGCAAAAATGTGTCTGTATATAATCCCAGAGTTTCTTCCAATCAGAGGTCTTCCAGTTCAAGCGAAAGTGTGAGTGTCAGCTCTCTCCGCGATCGACACGAACCTGCTCCCCCCGCCTTCGGCCCAGCTGCACGTTCACTGAGCAGGCTCGCCATGACACGGCGGGCCGCTCGGGATGTT
>JARRRJ010000159.1:6659-9624 GCA_037380865.1 Sedimentisphaerales bacterium | reverse complement strand
GGCTACAAACAATCACTAAATGGACTTTATGAAAATGGCGAGATTCAGAAAATGCTTGCAAATAGCTCACGAGAATTACAAAAAATAAAGAACTGCGAAACTTGCTTGCTGTCCGTTTCAAAGACGGCAAGAAACACTGTAATGTGGGCACATTATGCTGATGAGCATAAAGGGACGATAATCGGTATTGATTTCGATAGTGTCATGCCTAATAATACAGGTATTCGAATGGATAGGGTTAATTATACTGAAGAACGCCCAAGCATAAATGTCTTGACTGATTTCGAGATTCCACCAGAAGCATTCTTTAGAACCATATTAACCAAATCATCTGATTGGAAATATGAGCAAGAATTTCGCACGATATTTTCTGTTAATATTTTAGAAGACTTTCGTACACAAGGCTTGGCATCATTGAAAGATTTCAATAACAAAAAGACATGGTTTTTAAAATTGAATCCAGCATCAATAAGAGAAATTGTTTTTGGTTTGTACACAGAAAAGAGTTTAATATTAGCTATTAGAAAGATAATAGAACGAGCAGAATTACAACATGTACAATTATATCAAGCACAAGAATCAGAAACTTATCTTCTTAACTTAATCGGTCTTGATAAAACAGGGGAAACGAGGGAGAAATAAAGGGGTACGGTACAATTTTTTTGGATGTTTTTCTTCTTCGAGATAATGTCAGGGATGTTTACTTCTGACGGAAACATAATGAAAAGTATGAATTGCGGAAAGCGCTCAGGCCGCCTGCCGGCGGAGCCTTATCCTGCACATCAGCGCAATCGGTTTACCGATAGAATCTGCTCGACACAGGAAAGATGAATTAATCATCTTCCTCACTCGGGATGAATGCTTCAAAACGACTTTTATATCCCAAAATATTTTCGAGGAATAGTAATACTCGCCGGCGGGTATCGGAATAAAGACAGAGCGTAAGACAAGGTGAGAAATTCGCAGAATTCAATATTTTTTTGTTTTTTTGGAAAATTCCTGCAACGAAATTATTGTTTTGACGTCTTTGTATTAGAAGACTATTGTAGCAGTGATGAAAATCACAGCAAATTCCGCTTCTTAAGAGGTTAGATGAGAAATGTCAGTCTCAATAATTTGAGGTGAAAAAATGGAGCATGGATTCGTTATTGCAGTTGTTATTCTGCTTGAATTATTCTGGTTCATAGAGCTTATCCGCCTGATGATGCGTGATGAGAGCCATTTCCGCGGGAGATACGACAAACTCTGCTGGGTGGGGGTCTTGCTGTTTGCCAACGTATTAGGAGCATTTGCATACGTGATTTTCGAGATGCTTAATGCTCCTGCCGTCCCGGAGAACTACGAATCCGCCAACATCGAGGCGCGGAGCTTCAAAAAGATGCCTGATGCTCCGAAAACGTGCCCGAATTGCGGCAAATCTCTTTTTTACAACGCTCAAAGATGCCTCTCCTGCGGCTGGAGCTACGAGGCCTCTGGTGAGGAACCTCTTGACAAAGATGCTTCCAGCCATTAAATATGCGGCATCACAGGCTTTATTTGGAAAGTAACTAATCTGTTTAATTCTGCCGGAAGCTGAAAGATGAAATCAAAAATAATGTTTTTGTTTATTGGAATTGTCACAGGTCTTATTCTCTTTCATCTCTATACAGTCGTGTTCCCGCGAGCAATACCGATTGGCGACGGCGGCTACTTTGTAAACGGCAGGTATTTTGTCTTTGGTGATCCCCAGGCGGGCGTGCGTATTTTAGAGAAAACAAAAAAAGGGATATTCTCCAGAGTATTCATACCGGGCCAGGACCTCAATTCGAGTTTGTTCAACGGTGTAAATGCTTCAGTTATGAATTTGAAGCAGGGTGACATCGTTCAGACAAAGGGAATACATTTTAACGAAGGCTCAACCAACGTCGATATCAAGATGTATCGCTATGACGGCGAAAAGCTGATAAGGATTCCTTTTTTCGAAAAGGATTAATCTACAGCTTCCCTGCCGAATTGCAGAACTGACAAAGCCTTTTTTAAATCGTCCACCTGCTCCTGCGTTATGTTCGAACAATTTTCCATATAAATATATTTGAGAAGCTTCAACTCTTTTATCGGCTCAAGATCGGATACGGGAGTGTCGCCAATTTGGAGAATCAACAGATTTGACAGTCCCCTTATTGGCTCAAGGTCAGATACCCCGGTTGAAACAAACATCAGATTGTTCAGGCTCACTAAATCCTTTATCGGCTCAAGGTTTGTTACCTTAGTGTTACTGATATTCAGCATGTTCATTCTCATTAGATTCCTGATTGGCTCAAGGTCGGATACGTCGGTACAGTTAAGGTCGAGAGTATCCAGTTGAATCAGTCCACTAATCGGTTCGAGGTTAGAGACTCGAGTGTTATAAAGGTAAAGACGCTTCAGGTTTACCAGTTCTTTTACAGGCTCAAGGTCGGATATCTGAGCGCTCTCAAGATGCAGAGCCTGCAAATTTTTCAGGTATTTTAATGGTTCGAAGTCTTCTGTCCGCGTTCGCGAAAGATCAAGCCTTTGCAAATTAGTCAGTCCTCTAATCGGCTCAACATTTGATACTCCTGTTCCGGAAAGACTGAGCCTCTTGAGGTTGACAAGACGTGAAAGCGGCTCGATGTTTTTAATTTCAGATTCGTTCAGCAAGAGCGTCTCGAGATTAGAGCAATTCTCAAGCGGGCTTAAGTCGATTGAAAACTTCTCCGAAAGGTTGAAAATTCCTGACTTCGCCAGAATCTTCATCCACTTCGGGATATATTGTTGCGGGAATTTAATACGCCCAAGATAGAGCGTTTGCAGATTCGTAAATTTCCCGAGCAAATGGATATCAGCAAGTTCTCCCATCCTTAACGTACTAACGTATTTTCCAGTAGAAACGTCTATCCAGTAATTATTGCCACCGGAACCCATGGTGGGAATAATAGACATTTCCGTGATTTTCGAAAAATCTTCG
>JARRRJ010000159.1:0-6614 GCA_037380865.1 Sedimentisphaerales bacterium | reverse complement strand
AAAAAAATGAAAGCCAGAGCTGCGGCTATCATTAGGAACAAGGGAACAGAAACAATTATGTATTTCCGCATAAAGCACGAGCGGCAGGGCGATTCTTTCTTATTGTCCTGTTCCTGTACTTTTTCGCTGTTTTTCATAACATAATTCCCAAATCAATCCCTGGTTCGAATTATAACGGCAGGGAGCAAATTTGTCATGAAATAAAAACACACGCCTAATTTTGGGAACTTCTGCACATTTTTTTGGCGAGGTTTCAAAAAAATATTGATTAATTTGCAGAAAAGTCCGATAATAAATATTGACAAAAACCAAGATGAAGTATTTACTGAGTTACATATAGACGGTTTGCAGGGTGATTTGGTAAGGGTGAGTATCCATGAAGGGTACGGCCAGCAAAAGCTCCCAACAGGCGGGAGCAGCATCAACGAACGAAAGTCTCGGCTTATGCCGCGACTCGGACCCGGCGAGAAACTTTTGATTCCTGTGGCGCCAGGTCCGCGCGCGACTTAAAATGCAATGAATAAGTTGTTACATAAAATCGGCAGCATCGTAAAAGATGGGTTTCTATGGGGAACGACAGGGTTCATCGTTCCGGCCGCACTTCTGCTCTGCACAAGTGCCAGAATTGAAGCTGTTCCCGTTTTCGATAGAAATGTCGAATTCGAGTTTTCCAGCATTGGTAATTCTGCGGCTCTCGCAAATTCATTCATGAATAACTCGATACTCTATCGCTATCCGTGGTGGGTGAGCACAGGCGTAAAGGATGCTTCGAACGTCGAGTGGATTGCGGCGCAGGATTTTCGATACAGTGCAATTGAAAAAGTGCTCTACAATTTTCTCGGAGGAAGCTACGAGCCCGGCTCGGTGGGCGCTCCCTTCCGGCCCGATTTCGAATATGTCGTTGTCGTGCCTGTCGAAGAAACGGAAGACGCGGGAAATGCTGATACTTCAGCGCATTTTAACAAGGCGTTTTATTCGAGTGACATAAATAAAAGCGTGACATTTCCTTCTGAAACTTTCATAAACGATTCCATATACGCTTATCAGCAGGAAGCGGCAAGATTCAATATTAACGCGGTTCCCGAGCCTTCATCGATATTAATTTTCAGTGTGATGTCGTTCGGGTACTTATGGATGAAAAACAGAAGCAGTTGAGAAAGTGACTACGATACGCTCTGAACAGCTTTAAGCACGTCTTCCATCCCGTCGATAAAGACAAACGCGTCGATAAGTCCCGCAACCTGCGATTGTGCTCTTTGAGAAAGCCGCGCAATAATAGAAGATTGCTGATGTTGGATGAATTTATTATTTCAACATAAGAAAAATCCACAACTACATCGCATTCGCTATTCTGACTTACAGTCTCGTTAAGTTCCTTAAGCTCGTTCGATATCTGCGGCTCGCTCGCAGAGAGCTTTACCAGGACAACGTTTTCCGGCAGACTTTGAGTTTCCATTTCTCTACCCTTACTATTGGTCGAACAGATATTTTATTATCGTTTCAAAAGATTATATCGGAATAAAAAAGCCGGAAATTAAGCAGAAAAACCAAAACAGAAAGCGATATTTCAAAATGTTAAAGCCACGTTACTATAGTGAAATGTTTTATATCGCAGTAATGCGTAAGAGTCTTATATTAAAGCACTTACAAAACTTGTGAATCCGTAGTTCTTCGTTTTATAAGGCTTATTCCTGGTGTAAAAACACAATTTACCTATAGGAAATAAAATTTTTCTGGTAACACTCGCGCAGGCGTGCGCACTATATAAGCAAAGATTCGAAATAGGAGAGTTATCAATAGTATGTCAATGCACTCGATTTTTATGAGGGAAATAGAGCGGCTGAGGCGGCTGTTGATTGGTATGGGAATTAGTTACGAAGATGGGGAAGATATTTTACAGGAAGTGTACCTCGAAGCATTGCAAAGGCCGCCGAAACACGGCAGCCCGCACGAAAACGCACGATGGCTGATGAAAGTAACGATAAACAAGTGCATGTTGGAATTCAGGCAGAAAAAACAACAACAGCGGGCCGAAAAAGGAATCTCGCAGAGACGTGCAGACCTGAACAAAACACAGCCTGCGCCGGAAAGCAGAGTAATTCACAATGAAGAAACACAGGCTATGAGACATTGCCTGGATGAAATGGAAGAATCTTTGAAAGTGCCTTTGGTTATGAAATATTTCTGCGATTTAAACTCGAGCCAAATCAGCGAAATCCTGGAGCTGAAACCCGGAACAGTCCGCAAAAGGCTCTGCCAGGGGAGACTGATTTTAGCTGAGATGCTGTTAAAGAAAGGAATTAAGCCCTAATGGAAAAATGTGAGAAAATTCCTGTTGAAAAATTAATAGCCTACTGTGACGGCGAGCTCCAGCCCGACGAAGCACAGAAAATAGCAGAACATATAAAGCTGTGCCAAAGCTGTAGAGATATAGTAGATGCCTTGCAGGATTCTCTTAAATCCGCACAGAATATCTGGCAGGCTGATGCAGACAAATGGGGCGATTTACATTCATTCAGGAAACCCAGTCTGCAAAAATGGCCGATTTTAAAAATAGGTTCGGTTGTGGCTGTCATAATTCTAATATGCTCGATAAGCCTGAAATACCTGATTTCTAACTCGAATAAACCTCCAAAGAAGTCTCTCTTTACAGCTAAAGATATTGAATTGCAGGCCGATCGAGCTGCTATTGCAGCGCAGCTGCTTGCAGTCGGTGACATGTACGCCGCACAAACAGGAGCGGAAAAATACGCTATAGAAAGATATAATGACCTGATCGAAACTTTTCCTTCAAGCCCGCAATCGGAGCAGGCAAAATCACACCTGCAAAAATTATTAGAAAGGAAGATACAATAATGAAAACCTCAATGCAAAAAATCATATTGTGCGTATCAATTATATTTCCCTTCTGCCTGACCATTTATGCAGAGCAGGCCGAGCAGCCAAAGCGCCAACTGCAATTCGTAAATTCAGATGAATATGTAATATTAGATCCTTCGTTGAAAAAATCTATCGGAAACGAGCAGCCAAAATATATTGCGGTAATTAAATTTATAAATATACCGCTCAGATTCGGGGGTCGATCATCTGGTGAGAATATTAATATAAGTATGATGAGACCTGTGCCGGGATTAATGGATAGAGGAATAAGCATTAACCGTTGTATCATTAAAGACGCTACATCAACAAAACCGTTAGAGTTTATGTACCTTCAGAATAGCCGAAATAATGAGTTTTCTTTTTTGGCAAACACTGAACAGCAGGCACGAAAATATGTCGAAGCGTTTACAAAGGGTCTCGATACTGAAACAGATAATCGCATCAAAGATTTAAGAAACCAGATAGAAACGTATCAAAAAATAATCAGAGAAGGCGATACTGTAATTCCAAAGATGGAAGCAGATTACAGGGATCTGGAAGAACAAAAAAATAAAGCATATAAGGAATATGCAAAGGCCAATTACATAAATGATGAAAAGGTACCTGAAATTAATGATATAGAAAAGGTCGAGGAGGAGCTTTCGCATTCTCTCAGAGAAGTTGATTTCGAGCTTATAGGTCTTAATGCGAAAACCGAGTCCATAAACAAATACAAACTTAGTGGAACGATAATCGACAATGAGACTCTGATAAAACTTAACCAGATACTCATTGCAACAGACATCGAACGCGCAGGGGCGCTCGCGCGAATGCAGGCTTTTGATGCCGCATTTAAACAGGCGAATCAATTACATAGTTTAATATTAAAAAGCGAGAAAGCTCTACATGATCTTAACATATATAAAAATGAGTTTAAAATTGCACCTGAAATGGTATCCAGTTTTAAGAGAGAATTGGAAAATCCTGCGGGATTCTATCAATATGTCGGAATCGAAGACAATAAAGTCACTATAAAACCTGTACAACAGGATTAAATCTTTTAACGAAAGAATCAGGACCTTGTCTGAGGATTATTGAATAAACACGGCATAATGACAGAGTAACGGAGCGAAGTCGCAGGCGGAGACGGGATACACGGACTTTTAGCATTGAGCAAGACATCAAATACCTCTAATTTCTGAATCTTAAAAAAATTGAGATTTTTTCAATTTTTTTGAAAATTTACGTCACAAATTCAGCCTTTTTACGTCTATCTATAATGAAATCTGCCTGATGAGAAAATAAAAGCATCAGCAGTAAAATAAGGAGCTCTTAAGTACGATAAAAAGAGGGAGTTCTTAATGGTCGAAAAACGAGATGTTCGAGGCAGGAGTCCCAGACGAAAAAAGTACTATATAGTAATATTAATCCTGTTTCTGTTTCTTTTTGCGGGAATTATTGTACATTTTCGGTTGAACACAAAAAACAAGTTGCGCTCGAAAATAGAAGCAATTCACGCCGCAGGCTATCCTGTTACATTAGAAGAGCTGGATCAGTTGTATTCCATACCTGATAATGCCGAAAACGCCGCTGATTTTATACTGGATGCGATATCATATTATGCAGATACGAATGACTCGAGGGTTCTGAAGATTGCAGACTGGAAAACGTTGTCCCCACAGGGAGAATCTTTATCCGAAGAAATAATGAAACATGCGGTTTCATATCTGCGTGACAATCAAAAGAGCCTTGAGTTATTACATAAAGCCGCAACATTGCAATATTGCAGGTATCCGGTAGACCTGAGCGCCGGCCAGAAACTGAAAATTATAGATTTACAGATAATTATGAGGCTGCTTGGTGTCGAAGCGGCTGTTCATGCTGAAAATGGAGATAGTGAATCTTCAGTTGAATCATTGATATGCAGTTTAAACGTTGCTGATTCTCTTTCCAATGCCCCGTTATTAGTATCTCAGCTTGTCAGAATGGCTTGTCAGGATTTTAATGTTTTAACCCTGGAACATATCATAAACACGATTGATTTTACTGATGAGCAATTAGCTCAGCTTAGCAAAACAATAGCAGATAAACAGAGACTTTCGGGTATATCTTATGGTCTTACAGGTGAGATTTGTGACGCAATAAGTGAATTTGAGAATTACTCGACTTATATGAGTCTCAACGGTAATAAAGTGCCGCTGCCAGTGAAGTTTGCCGATTCAGTTTATAGAGGCTTGGGACTTAATAAATCTGATGCGATTATATATTTGGATATCTTAAATAAATTTATCGAAGCGGGCGAACTCCCTTTACATGAACGTCGGGAAGCAGCTAAAAAAATTCAAGTTGAAATAGATAATATTTCAAGGATACATTTAGTATTGAAATCAACCACTCCATCCTATACACAGTTTCTATCGCGCGAGTTGACTGACATATCTAAGTTACGAGCCGCACAGGTTGCTCTTGCTGTTCAGCGTTACAGGTTAAAAAATGAGAAATTACCTGATTCGTTAAGTAATCTTGTCCCTGAATATTTTGACTCTGTTCCAACAGATCCGTTTGACGGGAAACAATTGCGATATAAAAAGCTCGATTCAGGTTTTGTAATTTACAGCATAGACAAGGATCTAATTGATGACGGCAGCAAAGAGGAACCAAAAGACAAACGTCAAAAAGTCCCTCACTGGGATATTACTATTACTATAAAAAAATAAACGGAATATTAAATGAGCAAAAAGAAATCATCCTGGCGAAAATATAAACTCACGGTTGTTTTTCTGCTTTTGATAACTGCTGTTTTGGCTTTTATCTATTTTACACAGGAAAAAAACCCCGACTCTGCCAGCGAGAAAATAATCCGCGAAGCGGCAATAAACTCGCTCTATAACAATCGGTACAAACTTACCGAAGATGAGTTGGCTCGGCTAAAGCAGTTTTCAGCTTCTGACAGCAAGATTATCGAGAAGATAATGAATCCGATGAATCCTTTCGACCTGACTGAAAACGATTTTGCTAAAGTCACTGTACTTTCTATCTGGCAGGGAGAGCTTTCTGATATAACGCTTCTCGAAAAATTTTCTAACCTGCAGGAACTAATTATTTTTGATGTTCATCGCCCCAAGAGCGCCATTCCAAAATGGACGGAGTTTCTTTCCAAACTCGGTATTTATGACCTGAACAATAGATTAGCTCTTGATTTAAGCCCGCTTAAGAAACTCTCAAATCTTCAAAAGCTTGAAATACTTCATACACCTGTAAGAAACTGCAATTCTCTTTCATCTCTTAAAGATCTTCGAAAACTCGTGCTTGCCTATAACCAGTTTTCAAATCTTGAACCAATCAAAGGATTGAAGAACCTGGAGGAACTTTATATTACCGGAACTGATGTATCTAACCTTGAGCCGCTAAAGGAATTAACAAATTTGCATGAACTTCGTGCAGAAGATTGTAAAAATATCGAAAATAAGCAAATTGAGGAACTGCGGAAGGCTCTACCGAATCTTGAGATTAAAAGATGAGAAACGAAGCAGAACAAAACATTACAGACAAGAAACTATCGTGGCGAAAATACAAACTCGCGGCTGTTTTTATGTCGCTTTTGATAACCGCTGCTTTGGTTTCTATTTATTTTACTCAGGAACAAAAGCCCGACCCGGCCAGTGAGAGGGTACTCCGTCAGGCAGCCGCAGTACAGCTCAAGAATCAAACACATATCGATAAGGACCCAAATGACTTGACTGACGAAGATTTTG
>JARRRJ010000158.1:0-14832 GCA_037380865.1 Sedimentisphaerales bacterium | reverse complement strand
ATGTGAATAGAAAACTGAACAACCTTGAATTGAAGAGAGAAGAAGATGGCTGAAGCAATTAAATATACGGGTATAAAACCAGCGGAAAAGTGCAGGTATGACGGCGTGTCCATGGGTGAAGTGATGCTCAGGCTCGATCCGCGGGACGTTCCTACTGCGAGAGTCAGAGACAATATCAGGATTTCACAGGGCGGCGGCGAAACAAACGTCGCCTGCGGCCTGGCTTATACTTTCGGCCTGCGTTCGGCTGTGCTCACTGCTCTTGTCGATGATGCTGTCGGGCATAATATCAGGAACCAGATGCGCGAAGCAGGTGTCGATACGAGCAAAATCATATGGTGGAATACGAATAGTGACGGCTCGAAATACTCCACAGATAAGAAAGGAACTATCTGCAACGGCGTGAATTTCACCTACAACGGCGCGGGAGTCCTGCCGTCGGATACAACCTACTATCGCGGAAACAGTGCCGCAAGGATGCTCGAGCCGGGAGATTTCGATTTCGATGATTTATTCGGAAGACAGGGCGTGCGAGTCTTTAACACAGGCGGTATCCTGACCCTGATAGGTCCTAAAACCGGCGAACTTGCTATCGAAGCGGCGCAGAAAGCGGCACAGTACGGCACTTTCGTCTCGGCGGACCTCAACTACAGGGCGAAAGTCGAACCTGATAAAAACAAAGCCAAATCGATAAACAAGATGCTCGCGCCGTATCTCGGGATGCTGGTAGGCAACGATTCCGACCTTGCTGATGCGCTGGGCCACGAAGCTCCTGTTCGGGAAAACGTCCCGATACGGGACAGAACCGGCGGCGGAGACTCCTTCGCTTCGGGAGTACTCGCGGCTCTGCTTAAGGGCAAAGACCTCGATACAGCAGTAAACTGGGGCGCAGCGCACGGTGTGCTCGTCCAGGAAACTCCCGGTGACATCACCTGCGTTGACGAGAAGGCAATCCTCGCTGAAGTCAGCAGGGCACTTAAAGGCGGAGGCGTTAAAGCTGTACGATAGCCCTTTACTATATAAAAAGAGCGCAAAAGATTAGCTTCGTCATCTGTAACGAAGCTAATGTTTTTTGATCAATAGAAATATTCTGCAACGAATCAGGCGGTTTTGTGGTCGAGGAAGCCTTCGAGTTTTCGCGCGCGGACAGGATGCTGAAGCTTGCGTATAGCCTTGGCTTCGACCTGTCTGACACGCTCGCGCGTGACCTTGAAGATTCTTCCGACTTCTTCGAGCGTGTATGTGTAGCCGTCACCTATGCCGTAACGAAGCTTGATAATCTCGCGCTCGCGGTAAGACAGGGTCTTGAGGACCGAATCTATTCTGTCCTTGAGCATTTCCTGCGTTGCCGACGCTACAGGCGAATCGACGTCATCGTCCTCGATGAAGTCACCGAAGTAGCTGTCATCGCTTTCGCCAATCGGCCTGTCGAGGCTTATCGGGTGCTTGGAAATCTTCAGTACCCTTCGGGTTTCGCTGACGCTCATCTTTGCTTCTTCGGCAATTTCCTCGATAGTAGGTTCGCGTCCGAGTTTCTGATGTAATACTTTGCTTGCAGTTCGGAGCCTGCTCATAGTTTCTATCATGTGAACAGGGATTCTGATTGTCCTGGCATGGTCTGCTATCGCGCGTGTTATCGCCTGGCGAATCCACCATGTCGCATAAGTACTGAACTTGTAGCCTCTTCGGTATTCGTACTTGTCTACTGCTCTCATCAGACCGGTATTTCCTTCCTGTATCAGGTCAAGGAAGCTCAGGCCCCTGTTGCGATACTTCTTGGCGATGGAAACGACCAGTCTCAGGTTCGCGCTGGAAAGCAATCGCTTTGTGCTTTCGTACTGGGAAAATACCCTGTCCAGAACGCTAAGTCTTTTCTCGAGCTGTTTTGGTGTCTCCACAACTAATTCCTGGAGTCCCTTGAGTTCGAGTTTCATTGACTCGATATCTTCCTTTGTTATCATGCCGTTCGGGCCGGCACTGATTGAATTCTCAAGCTGCAGCATCTTTTCACATATGCCGTGGAGTTTGTTCTTGATAGGCTGAATCCGACTGGTTCGCAGGCTCAGCTCTTCCAGAAGCGTAGCGATTTTGCGCTTAATTCTGCGCATTTTTCTGATAGCGTCTTTTGTCGATTCCGCATCCTGGTCTGCGTCATCCATGACCTCTTTGAATAGTCCCTGGTTAATGCTGAGCAGTTTTTCCACAGTCTGGATATTCTCAGGAATCCGTTTCTTTATCACATTTTTTGTCAGAAGCTGCTCAGTTCCGACTTTTATAGTTCTGTCGAATGACATTGTGCCGTTGTGCACGTGCTGAAACAGCTCCACCGCGTTGCGTGCGCAGTAGTCGCTTTGAAGCATTTTTCTTCTGAAGGTCATTCTCGCGATTTCGATTTTCCGGGCAAGTGCAATTTCCGATTTCCTTGTCAGAAGCGGTATTTGTCCCATCTGAGTTAGGTACATCCTGATAGGATCGTCAATTCGCCTGGATGCTTCTTCTCCGACAAGCTGTCTTTCGAGAAGCTCATCTTCATCGTCCTTGAGGTCATGTTCCTCACCGGACTCTTCGTCGACCATGGAATCGTCGAAATCTTCGTCCTCGTCCTTCTCAAGCTGCTGAGAATCCACATCAGCTTCGTCGACCAGTGTGATGCCTTTTTCATCCAGGGTAGCTAAAAGTTTGTCCAGGCGAGCGGGACTTATAGCGTCTTCGGGCAGCTGGTCATTCATTTCCTCGTACGTGAGGAATCCTTTCTTCTCACCCCTTTTGATAAGAATTTTAATTTGCTGCTCGGTATCCTTCGTCCCGGAAGTTTCCGTTGTTTCCTGTTCCATTACAGCCTGAGCAGATTTCTGTTCTTTGTTTTTCTTCGTTCGTTTTTTTGCCACTGTTTATTTCCTTTTCAACAGGTTATATAAACTTCACAAACATATTTCGTTATTAACATCGCTCCGAGAACTTATTTATCTCAATTCGGTAAATTACACTTTAAAAATTTACGCAATTGATTGTTTGTTGTTCGTCACACCATGCCAATGCTGTGCGGATTTTCCTTTCCTCTGTTCTTGTAAGCATTGAGCAGATAGTCTTTATGTCCAGCTCTGGTCTTGCCTGATTGTTTCTGTTTATGCTCTTTGTAATTTTCGAGCATATCCAGCGCCCCTGCGAGGCGAGCCTCGAAATTGTTTTTACTCTCGCCTTCCTGGGCAAGTTCCATAAGGCAGTTTCCAAGTTCAACCGATTCGGCCCTGGCCAATATTTCCCTCAGCGAGACATCCCAGCAGAACTTCCAGTACTTCGCGCTGCGCAACGGCGTAACGGCCATGGCCGTAATCGATTCTGGCTGTCATCTGCTCATTAGCTTCACGCGCTGCTGCGTTTTGGGCCTGCCTGACTCGCCTTTTGAGCTCCGAAGTAAGCTGCGCCGCGTCAAGACCTATAATCTTCGATATCTGATTCACGCGCAGTCCAAACTCGAGGGGAGGAACGTTGCCTGCCTGAAAACCTATCGATATAGCCTGCAGGTACTCCTCGACCGCAGATTTCTTGCCGGCGATGGTTTCTTCACTGCTGAACTTCTCTTTCAGTCTGTCCCATTTGAACTCGAAGACGTCGATTGCCTCACTCATTAGTTTCTCGAAAGCTTCTTTGCCCGAGGACAAAAGAAAATCACACGGGTCTTTTCCTTCGGGTATTGAAGCGATTTTTATGTCCAGTCGCTGTGATAAACATACATCGAGCGCCCTGTTGGCTGCTTCTATGCCCGCGACGTCATTATCATAGATTAGAATCACCTTCTTCGCATATCTTCGCAAAAGCCGCCCATGGCCTGACGTAAAGCTTGTACCTAACGTAGCTACGACATTCCTGCAGCCGAACTGGTGTGCCATAATGCAGTCGGTATAGCCTTCGACTACGACTGCAGTGTTGCTGGAAACTATATCATGTCTTGCCTGTTCCAGTCCGTATAGTGAGTTGCTCTTGTCGAATAAGACAGTAGCAGGGGAGTTGATATATTTTGCGCCGGTTCCATCCAGCGTGCGCCCTCCAAAGGCGATTACTCTGCCTGTCACGTCAGTGATTGTGAACATAAGACGATTTATGAACTTGTCATTCTGGCCTGCAATAAGGCCGGCCTGTTCCAACAATTTTCCGGATAGCTTAAATGTTTGGGCGTATTCGATTAAATCTTTAGTTGAATTGGCTGCAAAACCAAGACGCCATTTATCGATGCTTTCAGGATTGAGCTTCCTTTCGGTCAGGTAATCCCTGGCAATTTTTCCCTTCTTCACATCTTGAAGATTTTTACGGAAATGTTCTGCGGCCCAGTTGTTTATCTTAGCCAATTTGTTGGGATCTATATCCACTTGTTCCGGCGCAAACGACCGAGAACCATTTTCAACAGTCCTGGATTTTTGAGGTTTTTTCTGCAGCTTTATCCCGGCTCTTTCCGCCAGTCGTTCGACAGCCTGTGGAAAGCTCAGGTTCTCGCGCATCTGGACGAACTTGAAGACGTCGCCTCCCGCACCGCATGCGAAACATTTAAATATCTGCTTTACGCTGCTCACATTCATGCTTGGCTTATGATCATCGTGAAAAGGGCACAGACCCACCATCTCACGGCCTTTCTTTATCAGGCTCACATGCTCACTTATGACATCAACGATGTCGTTTGCCTGCTGAATTTCCAACACTCTGCGATTGTCAAACATCCCTGCCATTATATATCCATTCCACTAACAATGAGCGGATTTCAGTTATGCCTCCTGAGAAGGCCGCACACGACGGCTGCACCATACTAAACTGCATAGAGAATGTGTGTTTCAACTACCTAAATATACGCTGTTTCCGAAAAAAGTCAAATACGCCATCCAAAATCCCATTTTGCTACTAAAAAACGCTACTCCTTAATATTCGGACAATTAGTAAAATCATACTAACGTAAACCGCATTTGTTCTTTGCGTCGATCCGATAATTTGTTCTTGTGCAGACAAAACACGAAAAAAATTGGAGAATTTTGCGGTAATTTGAAAAATATTTGTAACCAAACGCTTTCTTGAACGTCTATAAATATAGATAACTGTAAAATGGAAGAAATTGAGGGCGAAGGACTCTAACGATGAAGAATGAAGATGTAATTTTGTTAGGCCGCGAGGCCAGGGATGAAACCGAAGATTTTATCAATCGGCACTTTGAGAACCAAAACAAAGGCTGGCCCAAAGCACGCCTTTATGAAGGCTCATATTCCGATGAATATAAAGATAGAAATACGCAGAGAAGATATTCTAACGTTTAAAATTCGGGAGTTTATGCAGTACAGAAAAGAATGATTACATCTACAAACTGCGCTGCCTGCTGCGGCGTTTTCTTCTTTGTTTTTGTTTTCTGGTTTTCTCTGCTCTAAGTGCGGCAGGGCTTTTTTTGCCGAGCTTTTCTTCTTCGATAAGCTCGCATAGTCTTTTTCTGGCATAATACCGATTAAGACGTTGTAATCGCTCACGCTGCATCTTGATTTCCAGTCCTGTCGGGATATGCCTGAGAAAAACGCAGGTTGCAGTTTTGTTGACGTTCTGGCCTCCGGGACCTGAAGAGCGAATGAACTTCTCCTCGATGTCCTCCTCCCGGATACCGAGTGAAGCCATTCTTTTCTCAAGTTCTTCCTGCTTTTTTTGAGTTACACCAAAATCCATATTCGTGTCGCAGGTATCTTGCCCGCGAGTGCACTGACAGGACGCCCGTACTGCATTCCTTTCAAGGCAGATCAAAGAAGGTCTTGCTCGTTGCGGTCACCTCCTTCGCGAATTCTTCAAGCTCCATGTTCTTTAGTTCCGCCAGAAACTTTGCAGTGTGAATCAAGAGTGCAGGCTCGTTTGTCTTTTGCTTTCTCATCGGTTCCGGCGACATATAAGGACAGTCGGTTTCGATCATCATCTTGTCGATGGGTACAGTTTGAGCAGCTTTTCGGATAGAGTCGGCATTCTTGAATGTCACAACGCCTGTATAGGAAATGAAGAAACCATAATCGATAACCATGCGTGCCTGCTCCGCGGAGCCGCTGAAACAATGGAACACTACACCCCTGAGATTGCCGTTCAGTTTAATAAACTTATCAAGCATTTCCATCGTATCGTCGAAAGCTTCTCTCGAATGAATAATAACCGGAAGATTTGACTCGCGTGCGATGTGCAAATGCGCTTCGAAAGCTCGTCTCTGGTCGGGAACATCGGAGAAATTGTAATGGAAGTCAAGGCCCGTTTCGCCTATTGCGACTACCTTTTCATCACCAGCGAGCTTCTTCAGTTCCTCGATAGATTCGCCTTTTACGTCTTCAGAGTAATGCGGATGAATACCGATAGCCGCGTACATGTTTTCAAACCTGTGCGCCTGATCAACAGCTTTTTTGTTATGCTCCGGGTCGGTCCCAACTGTAATCCAGCTGGTTACACCGACTTCGATGCTCCGAGCCATGACATTCTCAACATCGCCGGCGAGCGGCTCGTACACCAAATGACAATGTGTATCAATCAGTTCCATCTTTAACCTTTTATTCTCTATCGTTGTTTATATTCTCTGCGATTTCCCTTACTTTTACAACTGTTAAAGGTAATTCTGACTTCGATCTTTTTTAATGAATTTTTTTATAGATATAGTAATCTGATGTAATTCACTGCTCGTAAAGAAGTTACAGTAATATAATCCTGAAAATCAGAGATGAAGACACCTGGAGGTTTTGGGAAAAAAGTTGACTATTCAAAATAAGTCTGATAGCCTATTTTATAAATAGGTTTGTAATAAGTTGGAAGAGAAAAATTATTAGCAACAGAAACAGTAAGGCACATGTCATGTTTTGTCAGTTTGTTTGTTGATATATTCAGGTTATTCTATTTTTGAGTTATTGTGCTTTGTGTTCACTTCAGAGTTCAAAACGTGCTCGAAATGGTGAATTAGAAAAGGAGGCATTTTTATGAAAACTCACAGACAAACCAGAAAGATTTTAACCTTATCAGCATTTCTTTTTTTCCTTACGAATCCCATGACAGCCCGGGAACTTACTCCTGTCCAGAAGTTGGGGAAACAATTATTCTTTGACAACATTTCTTCGCCTGACTGGGTGTCGTGTTCGACATGCCACGGTCCCGACGTGGGCTTTACAGGTCCTGTCACCGGTATAAACAGGCATGGAGCTGTATATAGAGGTGCAGTTCCCCAACGTTTCGGGAATCGTAAGCCGCCCAGTGCCGCTTATGCTACATTCAGCCCTGTTCTATACTATGACTCTGTTGAGAGACTTTTTATAGGAGGAAATTTCTGGAATGGCCGGGCAACGGGCTCATATCTTGGGAATCCAGCCGCAGACCAGGCTCTTGCGCCGTTCCTCAATCCGGTCGAACAGAACAATCCAGACAGGAAAGCTGTTTTAGAGCAGATAGCTTCTTCAAGATATGCATATCTTTGGGAAGTTGCATGGGGAGAACCAATCAGTGTAGAAAGTGACTATTATATAGAGCTAAACTATAAACGTGTGGGCCTGGCTATTGCTGCTTATGAAGACTCTTTTGAAGTCAACCAGTTTTCTTCGAAATACGATGCCTTTCTTGAGGGCAAGGCTAAGCTGAATAAGCAGGAAGAATTGGGACTGCAGCTTTTTGAGGGAAAAGCTATGTGTTCAGCATGTCATATCAGTGAGCCGGGAGGTAACGGGGAGCCGCCGCTGTTCACAGATTTTACCTATGATAATGTTGGAGCTCCGAAGAATCCCGAAAATCCTTTCTATGATATGGATACCGTTTATCTTGATGATGGCTCACCCATTAATCCAGCTGGAGCTGATTGGGTTGACTTGGGTCTTGGCGGTTTCCTGGCTAACTCTGGAAATCCGGTTTGGGCAGCTATGGCCATGGAGAATTTGGGCAAGCAAAAAGTACCTACACTGAGAAATGTAGCCAAAGGTTCTGAGAACGACAGCAAAAAGGCTTATTTGCACAACGGAGTCTTTAAGTCTCTTGAAGAGGTAGTTCATTTTTACAATACCAGAGACGTTGAGGATTGGCCCCCGCCGGAAGTAGAGGAGAACGTGAATAACGATGAATTGGGCAATTTAGGTTTAACTGCCAAAGAAGAAGCCGCGATTGTGACATTCCTGGAGACTCTTTCTGATGGATACAAGGTTAAACATTAATCAGTTCAAAGATGTATTCCGTCATAAGACCTGATCTGCCGCTGGATCATATCTTTGGGATTACTTCTTTTGAAGTTGGGTGAGTATTTTACGTTTTTCCAGACTACTTGAACAATAATCTGAACAGCTCAAAGATTAATTTAGTGCAGTTAATCCTGTCTGTTTCTGCCGGTCGATATTTAAACTTAGTCTGTTGGCCAGTACAAACGCAATTAAGTTGCATAATACAAAAAACAATTCTCTTCCTTTAGACAGAGGATTTTTCCGAAGAGGTTTGACAATATCATTGATAAAACAGGTGGCGGCTCCGTTAAGAAAAGAATCTGCTGAGGACATCACAATCGATATAACTCCTGCGATGACGACTCCGCGCAATCCGACAGGCAGAACATTACGAACAACATAAGGCATAGCCAGATTGGGATCCAGGTTAGGATCAAGTGCCAGTGCTACCAGTCCGATAGTTCCTGTAATCGCAAAGAAAGGAATTGAAAAAATGCCGCTAAGCATAGTGCCGCGAATTGTGTGTGTCGGATCCTTTGCCATAAACAAACGCTGCACGTAAGGGGGCACAAGCGTTTCACCTAACAGGAAGGTGAGGAATAGCGACACTGAAGCGCCGATGGTTATCGACTCGCCGGGGATCGAGAAGTGACCGGATGGCACAACCGCTTTGATGGTAGAAATGCCTCCCAGTTTCACTATGCCAAATACAAGCGCCAACGGAAGTCCAATTGCAAGAACGCAGAACTGGATAACATCAGTCAGTACAACCGCCCGCATTCCACCTGCTGTTGAGTAGGCAATAACAATGCCGCAACCAATCAAGATACCCCAAATCGGTTTGATGCCTAAAAACACATTGAAAATAACTCCCATGGCTCCCACTTGAGCACCAACAATCCCTGCGCAAAGGAAAACAGAGAAGAACCCTGAGACGATTCTCGCTATTTTTCCATAGCCTCGTTCCATAATGTCACCTACGGAAATTACATCGGTGAAATTACCCGTCCTTGGTGCAATAAATCTGGCGACAAGGATTTCTTTAAGGCTGAATCCCCATAGAACTACGATATTTACAATGCCAAAACGGAAAACCTTCTCGGCATTGCCTATGGAGAATCCGCCGCCAATGAATGAAGCCGACAAAGTTGCGAAAATCACCATCGAACTATAGGACCGGTGGGACACGGAAAATTCCTGGAGACTTTTCATTCCTTTGCCGCTCCGCAATCCCAGCAAAAGAATTGCGCATAAATAAAGAACGATAATCGTATAATCTAAAATTATCACTTGGCATCGCTGTTAAAAAAAGTAACAGGAGGAATATCCCCCATTGTCTTAAGGCCGGGGCTTGCCTGAAGAACGGACCTCACAGCATTAAGAATAATAGCACATGTGGCGATATCACCATTAACGCCGCCGGTAATTCTGGATTGAACCTTAGGATTTCCATCAATCAATACCTCGTCATAGGATTCAGGTTCACCTACTGCGGCTCTGAAATTCAGAGTAATAACCTCTCTGTCACCCATTAAGCCTTTTCCGATCTGATGCACTCCACAGGTCATGCCTTTGGAAATTGATTTGTATCCGCTATCGATTTGCCGATCAGCAATTACAGGTTCAAGGATTTCGACATTTCGGTCAAGCTTCCAACCAAGTCTATCAGCGATAAAATCAATAGATTCAGGCAAACCAACATGTCTTAATGTACCATCATTCTTTTTAGCCTCAAATTCTTTCATTGTCAGACCAGCGCCTATTTTTTTCTGGAATGGAATTCGACGTGCTGAAGCGTCCTGAACTCGCCAGACATCTACTTTTTTGACATTCTGGCATAGACCAGTTAGAACTGTTGGAAAAAAGTCCATTAAATACCCGGGATTGACACCTGTGCCAAGACAAACTACTGAATTTTGACGGCATACCTCATCAATTCGTCTCGAAACTTCAGGATGCTTTCTCCATGGGAAAAAAAGCTCTTCGCATGTGGAGACAATGTTAATCTTTGCACTTGCAAGTTCTACAATCAGGCTTTCAAGAGAGATAATACTACTAACAGTAGTAACTAATGCTACATCAACCTGCTTACTTCCAATTGAAGCATCAAGATTACTGCAAACAGTGATTCCGAGAGGATTAATACCACATAATTCACCAAGCTCTTTGCCTGCCTTGTCGGGATCGGAATCAACAGCTCCAACGATGTTGAAACATCCTCGCTCCATGGCAAATTTAACTATCTTTTGTCCTAGGGGACCAATGCCTACATGAACAGTATTGATCATTTGATTCAGTCCTTTTATGATTAGAAACCAGGTTCGAAAACTCATGATACCTTTTGAATGTGATTTAAGCAAGAATTCTGCTTAATACTTTTGAAGAGCATAAAAAGGTCATTATATAGTACATATTATTCCATGTTTATTTACAATATATAGTAAAGAGCATCGAATCCACGAAAGAAAATTCCAAAAGATAATATTGTCAGGTTCCGGGTAAATATAATATAATTTCACAACCGCTATTAAACAAGAAAATGAAGACTATGCGAAGAAACAACAGAATATATAAATTGTCGCAAATAAGGCAGAAACCTCCTTCGAGCAAGTCGAGCATAAATACAAAAAAAGGCAGAAGAACTGATTCAAAGCTGGACAGACGAGGATAAGTTCCGCAGTTTCACTATGTCGATTACCTCCGGGGAAGAAGTGCCGAGTCAGCGTTGCAAAATTTGAAGTTCGATATGTTAATTCTCTTAACAGACTTTGGTCAGAGTGAGTACGTGGGCGTCATGAAGGGAGTAATCTACAACATTAATCCAAAGGCAACTGTTACCGACCTATGCCATGATATTTCTCCTCAGAGTATTATTGAGGCATCCTGGATTCTCAGGAATAATTACAAATATTTTCCACAAGGCTCAGTATTTTGCTGTGTAGTCGATCCTGGCGTCGGTTCAAAAAGAAAAGCTATTGCAGTCAAGACGAAGGGATACTTTTTTGTAGCTCCGGATAACGGCCTTCTCTGGGAAACGCTTAACGAACAGGAAGTAATTGAAATCCGCGAACTTGCCGTTCCGCAAAATTCCAGTAAAACATTTCACGGCAGAGACTTATTTGCTAAAGCAGCGGTCGAAATTGATATGGGCGGCTTTACTGCCCTAGGTAAAAGAGTCAAGCAAATAGAAAAATTTCAATTTCACCTTCTGGGCCGGGAAGGAGTAATTGTGAGAATTGACAGATTTGGAAATATCATCACTAATTTGTCACACACCAATAAAGACAGATACTCCGTCGAAGTGGCAAACAAAAAATATCGGATGAATTTTTTTCCAATTTACGATGCAGCAAAGGAAGATGAATTGTTTCTCATGGAAGGTTCCTGTAATACGCTTGAAATAAGCCTGAAAAACAGCAACGCAAACAAAAAACTACATCTAAACGGTGGCACTAAAATAAAAATTTACTAAAAGCGCGTAGAAGTCCTTTTAAGGCCATCCTGTGCCGCAATAAATAGAACTCTTTAAGATATTGCAGCTACAATTGCATCGGGACACAAAGGTTTTCCTCACTCTTGGCGTGGTGGCCGCAGTGATCACACCTGAATTTCGCATCTTCGATTAACGCGCTGAATTCCTGCTTATTGCTGATATTAAAACCCTGGGACATAAGGTAACACAGGTGGTCTTTGTGAGTTTCTGTGCTACATTCGTTATTATGCTGTAATAGTTCTTTCTTCATGTCAGTTCTCCTTAACTATTACCATCAAAACTAATTACACATACTGATTGTACTATTAAGGAGTTCATATTTTTTTCAGTTAGATTTTACGTATTTCACTGATACAATCATGCTGATTTTCTACAAATAACCTGTAATAATCGCAAACGAAGACACGTTTCGCTGGGCAATGTAAATCCGACAGTATATGAGGAAATATATGAAATGAAACAGGAACAGGCGACATAATTGGCAAGACAACTATCCGCCATTAATCCAGCACCTCAAATACAGGCTTATTAATATACTCCACCACCTCTGTTTTTAGTCGCTTTAATCTTTCTCAGGATGTAGAGGACAAAGGAAATATCTTATCGGATCGCCTATGGTCAAATACCCTAAATCTGCATTTTGCAGAACTTCCATATCTGAAGTCAATTCATAATTTACTTTTCCATCACCATCTGGGTCGAATTCTTCCATGCCTGCTTCGGTATATGCTACCGGTAAGACTTCCCAGCGGCCGCCGTTGTAGTCCCAGTCTCCGGGGCAACTCTCTGAAACACTTCGCTGGCCATCAAGACCACTTCGTTCAACGGCAAAATTATATAGCTTATCAAACGGTCCTTTCATAGGTACATCTTTTGGTGTTATGGTTACTCCAAACAATTTACCATCACACCAGATTGCATTAGGAATGACGCTGGCCTGGACCATTATGGCCAGTAGAGATATCACCAAAACCATAACAGATAACACAAATACTTTCTTGTTCATCTTCTTCCCTTTCTTTTTAAGATTACTTTATTTACCGTTTTCATTGACTTTATTGCGCTAATGACAGTTTTAAATACTTTTACTAAATTAGTAGGATTTGGCGGGAAATCCTTGCAGATAAAATGGAACGAAATTAATAGAGTTGGGACAAATCTGAGCTATTTAATAGCAACTTCTTATAAACAAAAGACTTATGATATTATATTTAAAGGATAATAAAATGATATGTGTAATCTTTATGAATTGAATTTTTCATNNCGACATTTTAAACTCAGTAAGAATGCTCTTTTTTTCGTCGCACACAATTATAAGCACATTCCTGATAAATTGGAGCTGCTTTTTATATCTGCGGCAGGCCCGGCAAATAAACAAATGAAAACGCAGAGCCACAAGCTCAGTCCGATTCAAAGAGGTGTCCTGCTGTTTTGATAAAAGCTCAGCAGACTCATCACAATGCAATGTTAAGATTTTCTTGATGTCTGACAAAATTTTCATTGAGTCATTTTCTATTTAAGTTTGGAAAACCATGTTTTTTCAAGGCAACGACGCAAACTCAACCTGGCGCGATGCAGTCGGGACCAAAGTCCGGTATTCGATATATTTAACTGATCACATATTTCATTGCTGGGTATGATCTTCAATTCTTTCAGAATAAATGCGTCGGCCAAAGCCGGAGAGAGAAGTCTGATACAATTAATAAATTTATGCCAGAATTCTTTTTTGCTTGCTTCTTCCTCCGGATTCGCCGACCATCGAGCAGGTATAGCCTTCCATTTGCCTTTTTCAAAAAAATCCTTTTCAGATGGATTCTTGTCTGAAGCTATTACTGCATTTTGTTGACTCTTTCGGAAAAACTCTGTGATCTTATGTTGTAAGATTGAAATTAACCAGGTTCGTACTGAACTTTGTCTCTGAAAATTCTTATGGCTTTGTAATCTCCGTACAACAACGCAAATGAACCAAACATTTTCTACTTTTTATATCTTCGTAAATTACTTTACCAGTATAAACGCTTAATTCTTTTTCATCTCTTTGTCTCTACTTATAAAAGTGACTGTCATCATATCATCGCCGCGCCTGAAGGTAAACGACAGAATGCTCACAGGCCTGATGAATAACTTTGTCCAGAATTCGGTGAACTCGGCAACACTGAAGGACGTTATATCCGTCTCATTAATTTCCACGAGAATATCGTTTTTTCTTACTCCTCTTGAGTATGCAAGTCCATTTGGGTCGACAAAAGTGACGATAGCTTTTGTTCCGACATATTGAACGGCAAACTCCAGTCCCTCAATATAAATCGGAGGAATCGAAGGTTTGCTGAAATTCATTCCTTTCTTAAGATACATCGTATCGTTTGGAAAATCGAATGTTACTAAATGGCGTGAAAGAAAAGGCAAACCAAGAATGGACAGATTCGACTTCTGGAAGAACATATCGTTGTACTCGAACGTGCCGACGGAGAATTCTTCAGTTATTATGACTTTCCCCCTGTTACTGGTTCTAACAGCCGCAGATTGATTTCCGTTCTTCATTCGGGAAATCATTGAGCTGACTCTATCGAACAGACTGCTTTTCAAAACACCCGGGAAATGCCAGCCGGAGTCTATCAGAAACTCTGCGTTGATTTTGTCCATGAGCCTGCCTTTTACGTACCTGAGATTGGAAAACCAATTGCGTTTAAGAGGCACAGGCTCTCCCCATTCGGGATGTTCGTTTTCTTTCGGTCTAAACAAGCCGAACAAGTCAGTTTCTTTTGAACCTTTCAAGAAAGAAATTTTCCTTTTGTCGAAATTCAGCTGAACGATGTAGCTCTGCATAAAATCCATGCCGACAATGCCCTGGAAATTCCTGCTTTCGTCGGAAACTATTTTGTTGAGGTCCGCCGCTACGACATAACGCATGTTTTTCAGGTTGAAAGGACCGAGCCAGGCATCCGGTGCGTGAAACATCTCGACTTTGACCTTTTTCCCGTAGGCCGCATCGCCTTTCCTCGGCCACAGAATACGTTTTCCGAGCTTGTCTTTAAAGGATTGGTCGAATAAAGTGTTTGTCGTGCCTGTGTCGAGAAGAAACTGATATTCCTTTCCGTCGAATTCGACAGGCAGGAGAATATCGTCCATATCTTCTTTAATCTCAAACTCCGCAAG
>JARRRJ010000157.1:0-5401 GCA_037380865.1 Sedimentisphaerales bacterium | reverse complement strand
GCCATCGAGAATAAGGACAACCTTTCTCTGAGCAGCTGCCTGGTATAGCCAGGCCTTGAACGCATTTCGCAATTCATCCGGCTTGGATGGTATATCATCCTCAATCTGAAGGTTGTGTTTGAACTCACCCATAATACGCCGTAACATCGCCATCCAATCGGCACTGTAAGGTGATGCACCTATATAATGCTGTATTATAAGGTCATCGGGATGAAGCTTGCGGTATCGGATTACCCAGTTAGCTAACAGAGCAGATTTACCGCAGCCGGATTCACCAAGAATTACAAGAGGTTCTTCGCTCTGTTCATCGGTATGGTCATCCAGCCGTTTATAGTAGCTTTCCCGTCCTATATAAAACTTTGCTCTGCTTGCTGCGTAAGCCTCATGGTCCATTGCCTCGCGGGTAAGAGAATCTGGTTGTGCACCTTCAGGATAGAGCTTGTCAATCACAGCCGTCATGTCTTTGAGGACAAGCTCGCCAAGTGCTTCAGGTGTAGGATAATCCTCCCGAATGGGAAACTTTTTATCCCGAATCTGCTTCTTGAGTGTCTTTAATTTTTCTGCCGATTTTATGTCTTCTGATTTAAAATCGGAACGTTTATCTTCAGGTATAGTATCTATATATTTAGGGTCACGGAAGTAAAAGTAAGCATGTCCAGCCATTTTGGGGTCACGCAGTACACCATGCAGGATTTCCAGTTCGGTGACGGACTTTTTGCCTTCAAATTGCTCTTTAAGCCAAGGTTCTTTTTCCAGCAGTTCGCGTTCAATTGAATCCGGCACCCAGCCGTAACGCTCGCCAAGCAGACCGATAAAGTAAGGACGACATCGCTTGATTTCCTCAAGGCAGATGGGTAATACTTTGCCTTCTGAGGCCTGCTCATCTGTAACACCCCAGCGAAGGTCAACCTCGCCCCCGGTTACCAAGCGGGATTCACAAAGTTTTCGCAACTGAGGGAAAATGTATTTGACAAGGTAATCCCGCTCCATTTGCATGTCACGAAATGTAGAAGAGATAAACACTCGAATCTGACGTTCCATAGAAAAGTAAACCTCGATTGGGATTTCCTATTTAATCACTTAAAAGTTTAAGTTTCTATACTTTAACCTTTACCACTTAGGCTTTTATTATATTCCACGTGGTTCCAGTAAAAAAATCCAGCCAATAATTCATCGGAGTTCTCCCATGCATTATTTGAACTCTATAAAACGGTGATGCTACAGTAATATTATACCGGTATTATGTCAAGAAGTTATCTTATGCTCGGATCAGGACACTTTTTTATGTTTTATTAACATATAGCAATAATTGAACTTAAGACTAAAAGTCCTGTATATGTTAAATTAGTGACTTTGCCAGCTCTATAGAACTCAGCAGTTCAGGATCTTTCTGTAATCGGCCTACTGGCATCATTCATTTTATGAAAAGGGAAACTCAGCTTACAGTCACACAGTATTTCAGCTCAACGTTTGGCACAATTATACGTGTGCTATAGCGGCCTCATCAGGTATTCAATGCACAAATCCTCCGGCCCACAGGGGACACCATAATAACAGTCATCACCGAATCCATGAAAAAAGAATGAGCCATCATCCCACAGATTATCCATACGACCGATACTTGCCCATTCGCTAAAGGAATTGACGAATAAAGACGGGCCAATAATCAAACTACTTGTGATTCCATGATCAACTTGAAATTGGCCACTCACATGTTCGCGTTTTGTCCGCCTTCGATGATTGGGCGCATCAGGATAGGTAAAGTCAAGATCCCCCCACTCAATCCACTCAAAACCAGGATCGTCTAATCCAACATCGGGAAAGCTGGTTGAGTCAGGCTGCTCCCGTATTATTAAATCAACCATAATCCAGTCATCTTCACCCCAAATTGTTGCTCCCAAGATGAAGTCAATATTAACTTGAGCATTCCATTCTATCACCGTATTGCATGGGGCTACAGGAAAATTGAATTTGAGCAATCCGGCAGTCATTATATGATTCCCGATTTCTCCGGGAACTGGAAATGCACTGGCATCAAAACACAATCTCTCAGCATCAATTATTGAGCATTGAGAGGTCCCCCGCCTAAAATACCAGTCGCTTTCAGCGTTAACACCCGAATGTAACGTACTTTTGTATTCCTTGAATTCGGTCGCCTTTACTGAACCATACGTGTAATAATCGTCACAGCTTGAGTCTTTTTGCGCTGACTTTCTGGAGGTAGCAGTTTGTAAGAGAATGTTGCCTAATGTATTTCCGTGTTTTTGTAGGATGCTTCCTTTTTTTGTGAATGGTTTTTGAAAAAGTAACTCATCCTTTTTAACAACTTTTAAGCATTCGCTTTCTTCTTTTTCCAGTGCGGATTGCCGCTCACGAAGTTCCGAAAAGACCTTCTCGGAGTCAACCTCCGGGTTTTCAATTGCAAGTCTGGGAATCCATTTATAGGCATTCTGGATTCTATTCCTTATATACTCTATTCTCTTCTGCAGGATGAAAAGTTCAAAAGCGGGGCTCTTGTCCTTAGATTCATATATTGCATAGTCTTTCTTGCGATGTGTCTTTTTCTTGGAAGACATTGTGATCTCCTTTCTCCAAATTTTTTGAAGTCTTCGTATAGTCTCTCCAGTTCAGTATCTTTCTCTTCTGAGACCCACTCTTCGTCAATAATAAGAAAAAGGCTGTAAGTGTCATAACAATGGGGGATTGGCCCCTTATTTATACTCCGTACAATATACTCCGCAACTGCATTTACTGGCACCTGAAATATAGAAAATTAGACATGCTGAAAACAGGAAATAGACAAATTCCTCAGTTTTTGGAATTTTCCCCAATCTTGGAACTCTGTCTGCAAATTTATCGTTCCAGGCCATCGTCAACACAACATGTCCTTTCCAAATCATTAATTTTGCGTTTCTGAAAAATCATTGACCTTGAGGCTTATCAAAAATTCTTACGCTAACAGAAACGTATTTTTTCTCGTTGTGTATCGAAGAAGCTCCTTACTCTTGGTTTATTTTCAACGGATATTTGCTTTTGTCAAGCAAAAAAATCTTTAAATCATCTTTCTTCGATCTCAAAGCCAAAAATCTCGTAGTATACGCTTATTGATCCGCTTATAAATTGCAACACTTCCTGTGTTTATGTCGCAAATCACACGAAAAGTTCAGCATCACCTAGTGGTTTCAAAGAGCTCCCGATGTTGTCCCTATTCTGCTGGGTGAACTTCGTTTTTTTCAAGGATACTATTGGCAAGGTTTTAAAAAGATTTTGCTGACTCGTGCGTATATTTATATGGGAATATATGACTGTCTTGAATACATGCTGTTTTAAGGAGTCGTAGAATGGACATTACTGATAAGAATGAATTTCCAATGAAAAGGCTGGAAATAGCACGATACTTCTACTTTACTCAAATACTCATTATTATTATAGTTGGCATTTGGTTTGTGGGACTAGGGATTATTTTAGCGATCCTTCACGCCGTTACGCTGGGGCCGTGGCTAACTAAAAAGCAGGCCCGCGCTTTAACATACTGGCTCGATGGAAGGACATTGAGAGCAGATTCCGGTGTTTTTTTCCTGAAGAGAAAAGCGATACCGCTTGATCGTATTACCAATGTTTCCCTCGATCAAGGTCCGGTGCTGAAATATTGCGGTATTTGGGAATTGCGGATTCAAACCGCAGGGATGGGGCAAGCTGTGCCCGAAGCCACACTTTACGGACTAACCAGGCCGGAACAAGTGCGTGACTTAATTCTCAAAGAGCGTGACAAGGCTGTCCTGAATAAGAATCAAGAGGCGTAAATGTAAGTGTGATAAATTCAAATTTCATTCTATAACTTAGACTGAGTATCAAATAGATATAGAAATCCAAAATCTGCAAGATCTCTGTAAATCGACAATCAAACCTTTCTCAATCTAAGACAAGTTCAGAAACAGTTAGGCCATGCCTCTCCAGCTACTACAGCTAACATGTACGCCGACATCAGTTTTGAGGATATGCAAGACGGTGTAACGGGCCTTTATCAATAAGCATAATAACTATTGGAATACATAACTTATTGAGGTCAAAAAAATAATCTTGAAGGTGAAGAAATAAATTCAAATGATTAGGAAAAGATTTTCTCCTTATGCAAAGAATTCTCGATGAGTTCAGAACAAGAGTTCAGAAATCTTACGAAATCTGAAGAATTTTGCTTCAAACTGACACCTTTCACCCACCTCTATGGTTTTCTAAACTATGACATTTCTACCTATCGACACTTCCGATGTATCTTGACCCAAAACTAAGTATTTTCACAGCCCCTCCATTTATCGTTTTTACATCACCGTACCTTCTAAAGACTATTCGACGCTGCAATTTCATAAAAATAGACATGTAAAGTTCGTTCTACTACTCCTCAAGCGTTTGTGCTGCCCCCAGTGCACGAATTATTTCGGAGGAGTAATCTCATGTCAGAACGAACGCATACATTCAACTGGGTCTTGGATACGGGGAAGTTCCTTACGGAAGAGGAAGCAAAAAAGCTTTTGGGAACAGCAAGGAATTTGAGGAAGGCGATGTTCCCGCAATTGTGACCTGCCCGTATGCTGCCTTCTGTGCATCCTGATCCTATTTTCCGTTGACAATACAGTTCATGCATGATAGACTGCTCATAGTGGCCATGCCCCGACCTTTAGTTTCTAATAGAATGTTATCAGCTATATCCTGTGGTCTTAATTGCCTGTAAACGGTCAAAACCGCTTTTGACCTATTTGACCGATTCCTTTGCAAATAGTCGTTATTGATATGTTAATAGTCCACTGAAATCCAAAGCCTTGAAAGCACAATTTACAGATAAAGCGAACGATTCTCTGCTCTAAGTCTATCTCACATCATATCTTAGCTCATTTCACGAAATTCCACTACTTTTTTCTGTTTTTTGGTTACTTTTATTGAATTTTCAGCCTTGTAATAGTAGAATGAACCGATAAAAAGCTTGTTTCCAGAAGGAAAAGTTAATATAATGAAAGGAGATTATGGAGGTTTGTGAAATGAAAACTTTAAGGTATATATTCAAATGTTTGCTGGGATTTCTTTGCTGCGAGTTCTGTCTGTTCTCTGATATCGATTCGCACAAATGGGAAAGCAAAGTCGAAACGCAAAGTCATTTCTCCGGCGGACGCTTTATTTGAGCTGATTAGCAGGTATGTCAGTGAGCTGCCGGGTTGTACCAAAGCTCACATAAATCCATAGATCTCCATTCATAGTTTTCTCTAATCCACAAAACTGCCACGCTGGTTTTTATCACGCTTCACAAAAACCTCTCGAATTTTGCCCGTCTTTTGGTTAGTATCGATAAACAACAGACGAGTATTTCCGTATTATTGCTCGAGAAGGTTTCAGTCGTTCGGACGTTCAG
>JARRRJ010000156.1:0-5414 GCA_037380865.1 Sedimentisphaerales bacterium | reverse complement strand
ATACGGTAATGCTCGACAGTTGCGCTACTAACACCAGAAGGTAAGTTCGCTAAAGCAAGCTCCACATTCGCTTCAGGACCGGGGACATCGTCATCGTGATAGTGCCAGAGCATCACACACAGCTTATTCGTGTCCAGGCTTGCGAATCCGGAAACATCAGGCGTATTGCGAACGCCTCGTCTTATCATGGTATCAAGCGGAACTGCGCCGTCACTTGCAACTTCAAGTCTTTGGCCGCTCATTTTACTGTACATCCTGAAAACGTTCAGTACAGGCTTATCGATGCCGCTGCTGGCCATCGAACGAAAACCCGCAAAAATGGGCTGGTTCTCGAACTCGAACGCCCATGACAAAGCGCCTGCGAAATTGACGCCATGCATGTCTGCTAAGTCATGCTTGCGCGCAAAGCAGGCCGCTGTATAGCTCGAGTACATTGTGCCGTTGCGATAGCCAAGCTGCTCTCCCTGACACGCGGCACAGCCTTCCGGATCCGATTCGCCAATGACAATGGGAGTGTTCTTAAGCTCCGGATATGAAGCTACTATTTGAAAGCCGGCATCTATGTCACGAAGCTGATTGGAAATACCCATTCTTACGTGATCCTGAACGTATCGAGGTGAACCTTTTGCGTGGAACGAAACGAAATCAAGAGGTGTTCCTGTTTCTCCAGTCGCGTAGTTTGTTCCTCTCAGACAATGTTCCAAAAAATTCCGTTGAAACGAGCCGCCGTTGCCTGCGCAATCAGGCCCTCCGACTCGCGCATCAGGTAATGCTTTTCTCACGCCTGCTATAGCATAATCATGCAGCTTGTGAAATTCCTCGGGAGTTCCTTGCCAATAAGGTATGTTTGCCTCATTCCATGTTTCCCAGTACCATGAGCGAACTTCATCTGCGCCATATCTCTCGACGCAGTGTTTCGCCCACTGGTAAACAAGTTCGCCCCATTTGTCGTAGTCTTTCGGCGGGTAAGCCCAGCCTGTATAAATCTCCTTGTATTGTGCTTCCGGTGTCCATTTGTGCTGATAAGGTTCGGGATTAGTCGACAAAAGCTTGGGCATGAAACCGATTTCCACGTAAGGACGAACCTGCGCTTCCATATATGTATCGAATATACGATCAAGAATAGTCCAGTCGTAAACAGGATTTCCGTTCTCGTCCTCGTTGTAAACTCCTGTAGAGCCCCATTTTAATGCGGGAGTGCCGTCACCGGAACACAACAGGTTATGCGCACGGAAGAAAACATTTTTCGGGTCCATCTCGCCAAGCTCTTTAAGCAACTTTTTCCCGTTCTTCATATAAGCATAATTAGGCTCGTCTGCGCCGAAGTAGCGCCAGATTTGTCTTAAATTGCCGATTTTTTTGGAAGCATCAACAACGATGTTCGCCTGGAACTCGTCACTTGCGGCCTGGGCGAAGAGTTTGCTCGTGGCGGAAGCCGTGAACAGGCCTGATGCTATTACTGTCGAACCGGCTAAGAAATCCCGGCGTGTTATCTGATGTGCTTTTATGTCCATCCTGAATCCCTTTCCAATATCTTGTTCCTGAGACCAATTGTGTAATCCGAAGTTTTATTATTTCCGCCCGGTGTGGGCTCATAATAATACCATCAAGGGTATTCTATGGTTTTTTCCTCACAAGTCAAGTCTTTGGTGATAGAGTGAACCCATTTGCCAAATTGCACAAATACAATTGCATAGTATTTGCCTGATGTCTGATTTTTCTGACAAATTGGAGTTATTTATTTGAAGCTGTCTCGATTTTACATTTGGGAATAGCTTTGAGGAATCGTTTTCCGTAGGGCTTGTTCAGGATTCTGCTGTCCAGAACGACTACAATACCTTTGTCTGTTTTGGAACGAATCAGCCTGCCGAAGCCCTGCTTGAATTTGATTATAGCCGCTGGCAACTGATAATCGAAAAAAGGATTGCCTCCCTGATTCTTTATTTGTTCGAGCCTTCCCGCAAGCAGAGGCTGGTCGGGAACCGCGAATGGCAGTCTTACTATTATTACATTGGAAAGCGCCTCTCCCGGCACATCAACTCCCTGCCAGAAACTGTCTGTTCCGAAAAGCACGTGACGTCCTCTGGCCTTAAAAAGTCTCAGAAGCGAAGTCCTGTCCATGTCGGAACCCTGACGGAGCAGTTTTATGTCGTTTTCCTTCAGCCAGTCTTCGAGCTTCTGTGCTGCTTCGTCGAGCATCGAATAACTTGTGAAAAGTACGAACGCTCTGCCTTCTGTTTTTGCGATATATTTTTTTATCGCTTCTGCCGCCTTCTCGATAAAAGCAGGGTGGTTCGGGTCGGGCAGCTCTTTCTCGATATACATCGTGACTTGTTTCTCATAATCAAATGGCGAGCCAAGCTTGACAGCGTCGAAATCATCCAGCCCGATTCGTCCTGCAAAAAATTCGAACCCGCTTTTATCAAGAGCTCCGTCTGCGCTTAAGGTTGCGCTTGTCAAAATTACAGAGTCGTGATTTTCGAAAAGGTATTTTTTTACTTCGGTTCCCACGTTAATCGGCGCACTTCGCAGGCTGACCTGCGAGGCTCTCTTGTTTCCTGTCTCGATCCAGTAAATATGGTCGGGACAGGACTGATTCAGGAAATTATTAATGTCCTGGACCAAAGCTGCGCTGAGGTCTGCAAAACGAACTATCTCGAATCGCTCGTCCGTGTTCTCTGTCTGTTTAGCGAGTGCGGCTAATTCCTTTCTGAGATTGTTCAGGTAGCCCGAGACATTATCTTCGACAAAGTTCTTATGACATCTGCCGTTAGTTTGTTCCCTCGTCTGCTCGAGCCACTTCTTCACATTCTTGAAAAAGCGTGTTGCCTCTCTGCCTGTTTCGCAAACAATATCCGTCGCATCGCGCGCGTTTGTATATGCGAGAAATCCCTTGTGCGTTCTCGGATTATATAGCCTGTCGAGCAAAAACCTGAACCTGCCGCTGCTGATATTAAGCCCCAAGTGCTCTTCTGCGACGTGCTCGATATTGTGAGCTTCGTCCATCACAACAAACCTGTATTCAGGTAAAAGTGAGACACCTTTTTCCTTCAATACAAGGTCGCTGAAAAGCAAAGCATGATTAGCTACAATAATATCAGCGTTACCTATTCTGCGTCTGGCAGAACGATAAAAGCAATCGGGAAAATTCGGGCACTTTCTTGACGGACAATTCCCGTGCTCGCTTTTGACTTTGTCCCATGTCTGACTGCTCGGCCAGAAATCCAAATCACTCAGCGATCCGTCCTTTGTGTCCTTCGACCATTCGTAGATTCTTGCAAGCTCATCAGAAGAATCATCAAATAGTTTTCTCTGCATTTCCATCGCGAACTTGAGTCTGCGCTTGCAGATGTAATTACTTCTGCCTTTCGCGAGAACCGCGCTGAATTTGTCGGGCAGACATTTCGACAGAAGGGGAATATCCTTATTAATCAACTGCTCCTGCAAAGTAATTGTGTATGTACTGATAAGCGTCTTTTCCGGTTTGCTTGAGGAATCCTGTATCACGGCGTTTGCGGCCGCGTACTGAATTGCGGGAACGAGATACGCAAAACTCTTGCCAACGCCTGTCCCTGCTTCCACCGCAAGGTGCCTGTTTTTATAAAACGCCTGCGCGACGGCACAAGCCATTTCTATCTGCTCGGGCCGCTCCTCGAAATTCGGCAGTTTCCGCCGAATTAATCCATCGTTGGAAAGTACTTCCTTTATCCGTCTTTCGTTGATATCAAAATCAGTGCTGGCTCGTATCATCTGTAGAAATTTCTAAAATCTAAATCCTAAATTCTAAACAATATTAAAAGAACTCTAACTGACCGATTTCTTAGTCTCATTTATATGACTGTTGCTATTACAAATACTCAAAGCTATCTGTCATTCCCGCGAAGGCGGGAATCCATTGTTGCGATACCCCAGAGGATACCAGCCTTAGCGGGTATGACAGTGAGGATCGGTCATTTTGAATTTGTTAAGTACCTCAAGTATCCCTTAGGGAGATTTAGAAATTAGAATTTGGAATTTCCCTTTAGCTATTACCTTTTGTATTTACCCATCAACTGTCCCTGGGCGATAATATGTCCTTCCATAGCCTTGAGCAGCTCTTTCTTGCCTGATTTCTCGGGCAGATTAAGTTGAGTATCCAGTGCATAAAACTTGAAATAGTAGCGATGCGTTCCTCTGGGCGGCGCCGGACCTCCGTAGCCGTGCCTTCCAAAGGTGGTCATCCCCTGGACAGAACCGTCAGGCAGTTTCGTATCTGTGGGAATAGCTTCAGACATCTCAGTCTTATCAGGTGGGATATTCCACATAGTCCAGTGAATCCAGGTTCCAATAGGCACATCGGGATCGTAGGCTATAAGAGCAAGGCTCTTCGTCCCTTCCGGCACGGTCTCGATTTTCAAAGGTGGTGAGACATCATCGCCATCATCTGTGTATTTCGAAGGTATCATGCCTTCGTTTTCAAAAGCCGGACTTGTTATTTTGAGCTCCATCTTTGTCTTGACCTCCTTTTTTTACTTTCCTTCAAAAATACTTCCTTCCATTTTTCTCAAAAAAACATTCAACTTAACAAGCATAATCGTTTTCTACCAGACTTGCAAGCAGAGATTTCCACACGAATTTACAGTAAAAATCTGAGAATTAGCCTCAGGGGACTGTGGAGTAATTGCGACATACAATACATGCTCCTTTACCTCAAGAGCGACGCGTATTATAATCTGCCGATGCAGACAATAGTAAAATTGAATAACATTCGTTTTGAGCGCAACAGCCTCGCTATACTTGACAATATATCGTGGAGTATCGAACAAAACCAGCACTGGGCATTGCTCGGCGCCAACGGCTCCGGCAAAACCACTCTTCTGAAGATCATCACAGGCTACGAATGGCCCACTGAAGGCTCAGTCGAAGTCCTTGGAAAACGTTATGGCAAGTGCAACCTTCGCGAGCTTCGCAAGCACATAGGCTGGGTAAGCACCGCAATCGAGCACAGACTGCCTGAAGAAGATTCAGCCATCGAGATTGTTATTTCAGGTCTCGATGCTTCAATGGGGATTTTTCGTGATGTGACTGAAGATGAAATGGAACGTGCGCGTGATTCTCTCGCAATGGTAAACGCGCAAAACTTCGCCGACCGAAAATTCGAAATCCTCTCACAAGGCGAACAGCAAAGAGTTCTCATCGCAAGGGCACTTATAAATCGTCCTTCTCTGCTAATCCTGGATGAGCCGTGTATCGGACTCGATCCGGCCGCGAGGGAGCGTTTTCTGGCCGACCTCTCGCGCCTGGCAAATCGACCAGATGCGCCGACGATGGTAGTAGTGACTCACCACATAGAGGAGATCGGATCATGGATAAACTGGATCATGGTCCTGAAAGATGGCAAAACCCTATCGTCAGGCCGAAAGAGCCAACTGCTG
>JARRRJ010000155.1:0-5414 GCA_037380865.1 Sedimentisphaerales bacterium | reverse complement strand
GTCGGTATTATAACATGATGGTCGCTCTAACTTTAGAGTAAATTTCACTAAAGTCAGTAAAAAATAAGAAGCAGCATGATTCGTCGGCCAGTAGGGTCTTTTATCCGGCAATGGCAATGTCGATCGCTCCCGACGTGATTAAGCGCCATATTTCAACGTACACGACGATTAACAAGCTGCTTGTTGACACTTGCACCTGCGTTTAGTAATATTGGGACATGCATGGTCAACTTGCGAACCAGTTCTTACTTACCGGCGCAGCACTCAACAAGTGCATACGCAAGAGTCCTTAGTTTCTATCACTTGAGTATGAAAGGTAATTGTCATGAAGATGAAATTGTTTGTATTCTTATCAGCAGCATTGCTGTCACTCACCCCGAAAGCTTTTGCTGACCCGGATCCGAATTTTTACGTCTTCCTGTGCTTTGGACAGTCAAACATGGAAGGTTTTCCAAGAACTATTCAAGACCAGGACAAGACGGTAGACAGCCGCTTTCAAGTCCTGGCCGCAGTGGATTTTCCGAACATGAACAGAACAAAGGGCAACTGGTACGATGCTGTTCCGCCGCTGTGCCGACCCGGCTGCGGCCTTTGCCCCGCCGACTATTTTGGCAGAACACTGGTCGCCAACCTTCCGAAAAATATCCGCGTAGGAGTTGTTAATGTTTCTGTCGCAGGCTGCAAAATCGAACTGTTCGAAAAAGAGACCTACCAGACGTACGCTTCGACCGCTGCGCCGTGGATGAAAAACATAATCAATATATATGGCGGAAACCCGTATCAGTATCTTGTTGACATGGGGAAACTGGCGCAGAAGGATGGTGTCATTAAGGGAATTCTCTTGCATCAGGGAGAGTCAAACTCCGGTGACAGGCAATGGCCCACGAAAGTTAAGGGTATCTACGACAACCTGATTAAAGACCTGAACCTCAAGGCTGAAGAAGTGCCATTGCTCGCGGGCGAACTCGTCAATGGAGGCATGGGTTCAATCATGGCCGAACTGCCGAAGCAAATCCCTAATTCCTATGTCATTGGCTCGAAGGGATGCACCACTCAGCCGGGCGGTGTGCATTTCAATTCGCCGGGTTATAGAGAGTTCGGGAAGCGATACGGAGAGAAAATGGTTTCATTACTGGGTTACAAGGTCAGCGATCCTAATCAAGCTCCTGCGCAACCTGCAGTGCCTTAAGAGAGCACAAGTGGCGGCCGGTCGCTCACGCTTGGCCCGGGTGATGCATCTTGTTCTTCCTGTGTCCAAAGAAGTGGAAATTAAGAAATTCCTGTTGCTTTTTTGTTTCCCGCCGGAACTGTGCGCCTGTTGCCATTTCAAGCAGCTTGTCTTAAAACGATCTCCTCTGTTTTGGTTGTTGGATAAGTACTTCAAAAAGAAGGACTTACAACCAAAACAAAGGAGATTCTATCATGCCTGTCCACAAGAAAGATCATAACTCTGTCAAATTCTGACTCATTTTGCAGAAGGCTTAATAACATATAAACTCACCAAAAACTGCCCGTGTTTTATTCACCCGGTCGTTTCAGTCCTGAAACAGAAGCGGCGCAAGTTCATGAAGACTGCGACGCCAGGTCTGGAACTCGTGCGCCGTATCCGGGGACACGTAGGAGACCGCCTTAATACCGGCCTGATTAAGCGCCTCGGCGGCACTGGTGACACCAGCGGGATTCTCGCGGCTGCCGCAGCTCAAGAAAATGAGTTTCACTTTCGACTTGTCAGTGATTTCGTCCGGAGAGTAGGTACCGCCGCTGAGGAGGCCATAGTAGGAGAAGGTATCGGGATGAGCAAGCGTAATCTGGTGGGTCTCCATACCGCCCATCGAGAGGCCTGCCATGGCCCGATGTGCTTGATCGGCAATCGTACGGAAGTTGGCATCGACGTATGGGATGAGCTCATTCACGAGAACTGTGTCGAAAGCGGAGTTGGAGCCAAATCCGCCCATGCCGCCGCGTCCGCGACCCATCATGCCGGCTCGTCCGCCCATGGCGCCGCGGCCTCTCGCCGCACCGGCTGCGCCACCCGGGGCGGCTGCACCAGTTGGAGTAACTGACGCTCCGCTCGGAGTCAGACCGGCAGATCCGCGTCGAGTTGGCATACCGCCGCCGCGACGGCCGCGTGGCGCTCCACCACGTCGCATGCCCATCATTCCTTCATTTGTCATGCCGTACGTCATTACGATAAGGAAAGGCTTGCACTTGCCTTCGGCCAGGAGGTTGTCCATAATCAGATTGGCGCGACCCTGGTTGCTCCAGGCGTACTCATTCTCACCCCAGCCGTGTTGGAGGTACAGAACAGGATAACGTACGGACTGGTCCTTGTCGTAGGAGGGCGGTGTATAGACAAATGCTCTACGCGATGTGTTAGTACTCGCGGATGGGAAGAGAATCTGCTGAACCCGGCCGTGAGGAACGTCTTTCAGCGCGTAAAAATCCTGGTCGTGAGCGGGAACTTCGATGCCGCTCTCCCATCGAGTCGAACCATAGAAGTTCAGCGTGCCGGGATCGTTAAATGTCCCCCCATCAACTGTCAGGTGGTAATAATGGAAACCTTCATCCAAAGGCTGTGAAGTGCCGACCCAGTAGCCGTCCTCGTCCTTGGTCAACTGGGCTCTGCCTATGTTAACCGTAACACTCTGGGCCTCGGGCGCATAAATCCTGAATCTCGCCTGGCGTGCTGAGTTGACCTGTGGAGACTCCTGGCCCGGCTGATTCAGAGTCGAGGGCTTCCAGTCGTTCGAATCCGCTGACTGGGCCGCCTGAGCTAAACAGGTTCCGCCTGTCATAACTGCCGCCACTAAAATGATTATAGCTGTTTTGTTCATTTGATAACCTCCTGAATTACTTTGTTCTTGTCGTATCTGTTTGTCACATTGACCCAGATTTCATCTATTCAATTATTAATCCCTGAAAAGAAGCGGTGCAAATTCGTGCAGATCACGCCTCCATGTTAACCATTCATGAGCAGTCCCGGGCGACTCATAGTAAACGTATTTTACGCCGGCTTTGTCCAGCATGGCGCGAAACGCTCCGATAGAGCCGTGGAAGAAGTCCGGCTCCTTCGTGCCCATGCCAATCCACAGGAGCTTGATTTGTTTGTTCAGCGTGTCGCCATCACTGAAGATGCCATTAAAGGCAGTTGCAGGATCGAGCGGCGTCGAACTCAGACCGTTCATGGTGCCGCTGAAGGCGCCGATGTAGGCAAACTTGTCAAGATTGTGAAAAGTCACCTGGCAGGTCTGATTGCCACCCATCGACAGGCCTGCCATCGCCCTGTGCTCGCGGTCTGCGATGGTACGAAACTCTGCATCTATCATAGGGATGACATCCTTTATCATAACTTCCTCGAAGGCTGAATTACCGCCTGCCGCCGGTGCTGCGCCCCCTCGCCGCGATGGTCCGGAACCGGCTCTGGAGGCATAGCCATTGTCTATAACGATAATCATCGGAGCGGCTTTCTTCTCGGCGATCAGGTTGTCGAGAATCAGGTTTGCCTTGCCCTGGTTAGCCCAGCCGGTTTCGTCTTCGTCCATCCCGTGCTGCAGATAGAGCACGGGGTAGCGCCTCGCTGTATCGTTGTCATAATCGGGCGGCGTGTAAACGAAGCAGCGGCGCCAGGCACCGGTGACTTTCGATAAATAGAGATTCTGACGCAGCTGTCCGTGCGGAACATCCTTGAGAGCGTAAAAGTCCTGGTCCCTGGCGGGAATTTCAATGCCGCTGCCCATCCGTCCTGCACCGTAGAAGTACAAGCTCCCGGGATCAGGAACTGCGACGCTGTCGATAATAATCTGGTAGTAGTGGAATCCTTCGTCCTGCGGCTCTGAGGCGCCAACCCAGGCGCCGTCTTCGCCTTTGGTCAGGGGAGTTCTTCCTCTCAAATCGAGGATAACACTTTGAGCCTGAGGCGCGACGATGCGCACGCGGACCCTGCCTTCAGAGTTAACTTGTGGATACTCCATGCCCGGCCGATTGGACGAAGCAGGCTTGAAATCGTTCTTTTCCGCAGGTCGATCCGTCTGAGCAAAACAATATCCTGCTGCTGATAATGCGAGCAAAGTAATAATTGTTGACCTGACTGACATGCTTCAATCTCCTGAACCTCGTTGTATGTCTTCAGTTAAAGACAGACAAATTTACTTTTAATAAAACAAGGCTTTAACACCTGATTGAAGTGATTTTACCGTAATATTTCATTCTTTCAACAACATTTTCATTTTATAGACTTTTGTTTCGGTGCGACCTGCACATTCGATAATATCTCGGGGGATTCGTAACAAACCTCCTCAGGGGTGATGTTTTCGTCACCCGGACTCCGCGAACAGGGTATATATTTGGCAAAAACAGGCACGCAGAACGGAATAAATCTTGCATTATTTCTTTGTCGCGTATATTGTATAGCAAAGTACGCTAAACATGCTGATAAAACGATGAGTATACAAAAAAAGATAATAACTTCTTCTTATGGGGTAGACGAAAAATTGACATTCTTTTGGAGGCACTACTCAGATGAACACACCGCAGCGTTCAGGCTGCTGCAGCCGGCGTCGCCAGGATCGAAAAACCCATCGTCAAATTCTCTGTACCTGTGCTTTGCCCAGGCTTTGAGAAGTGACGCAACAAACCCTTTAAAGCGTAGACGAAATAATCTCGCGATCTTTTTCACGAGGAGTTGGACTATGAGAAAGACAATGATATGTACGCTTGCTCTTTGTGCCGCGCTAAATGTGCTGGCGTTACCTCCTGCGCATGCGCAGACGGGCCGGGCAGCGACCAACGGGACTGAAACCAGAGAGCAGCGCGACGTGCGAATGAAATGGTGGCGCGAAGCCCGGTTCGGCATGTTCATCCACTGGGGAGTCTATAGCGTGCCTGCCGGTGTTTACCAGGGACGCAATATATCCGGTATCGGTGAGTGGATTATGAACAACGCCAGTATTCCAGTCGCAGAATACCGCAAGTACGTTGAGCAGTTCAATCCCACGCAATTCAATGCCGACGATTTTGTCAAACTCGCCAAAGACGCCGGTATGAAATACATCGTTATAACCTCCAAACACCACGACGGCTTTGCAATGTTCAACTCTGCAGATCCTTTTAATATTGTTGACGCGACGCCTTTCGAACGCGACGTGATTAAGGAACTCTCCGAAGCCGCGAGAAAGCAGGACATACGTTTCGGCGTTTACTATTCCCAGGTTCAGGACTGGAACCATGCCGGAGGCTATGCCTACGGACGGAGCGGTCGGCAAAATGGACAGCACTGGGACCCTGCCCAGGACGGCTCTTTCGATGAATACATCCGCAAGGTTGCAATTCCGCAAGTTAAGGAATTGCTGACGAATTATCATCTTGATGTTTTCTGGTGGGACACACCGGGCTCTATCACAGCCGCACAAGCCAAA
>JARRRJ010000154.1:0-5418 GCA_037380865.1 Sedimentisphaerales bacterium | reverse complement strand
GTTTATTTCTAATTTTTTGGAGATGTTATGATACCCGAAGAGCTTAGAATATTGGAATACCCTAAACTGTATCAACCTCGCTTATTGATGGGTTTTTCCGGCTGGATGGATGGCGGCGAGGTCTCGACCGGGACTGTTCGATGTATACAGGACAAGACCGGCGCAGGGAAAATCGCAGAAATTGTACCGAAGGGATTCTATATATACAGTTTTCCGGGCTCAATGGAGTTGACTGCACTATTCCGCCCGCATACAAAAATTAAGGAAGGATTAATAAGATCTTACGAAATACCGTCGAACGACTTTTCCTGCAGTCCAAAGGACGACCTTATCATATTTTTAGGCAAAGAGCCAAATCTTAAGTGGGAGGAATATACAAATTGTATTTTCGCGATGTGCGAGCAGTTTGGCGTTAAGATGATATATTTTATTGGTTCTGTCGCCGGTCTTGTACCGCATACGCGCGAGCCCAAGCTGTTCTGCTCCGTATCGAACGCGCAGCTTCGGGATACTTTCAAGCACTACGGTGTAAGTTTCACAAACTATGAGGGGCCCGCGAGCATAATAACCTATATGACTGAAGAAAGCGCCAAACGCGACCTGAACATGATAAGCCTCGTCGCTACGATTCCCGCCTATGTACAGGGAAATAATCCAAAATGTATCGAAGCAGTCACAAGAAGGATATCCGGAATGCTTGAGCTGGACTTGAACCTTGATGATTTGCAGGTTGTCAGCGAAGAATTTGAGAAGAAAATCACAGATGTAGTACAGGGACAGCCTGAATTGGCGAATAATATAAAGAAGCTCGAGGAAGATTATGACAACGAGATTTTCAATCATGAGATGGGAGAGATAAAACGATGGCTCGAGCAGCAGGGCATTCGGATGGATTAGAAAGGCTCGTTGCTTCCCGAAATATATTATTCTAAATCACTCGCCTGTGATTCTAATCATAGCAAGGATAACCAACAGACTCAGCACGAGCACTGCCGCTCTTAATATTCGCGTTAGCTGGGTTTTGGGCTCTATATACTTCCATGCTACGAACCACACAATGCTTATCAGGCATATTCGTAAAAGAAGTAAAATCAAATCTATCAGCATGAACTGATTATACCCTATTTTAACGTGCCGCGTCAAGGCAGTTTATCTATATTAACAGGCTCTCTACGTTGAAAATTAAAAATTTGCTTGAAAAATAAGACTTACATTAGGAAATTGGAATACCTCAAAAAAATTATTTTATATCAAAAATAGTATGATTTATCAAAATTTGTCTCGATATCAATACTGGAAACAGCGTTTTTAAGCCCAGTTACTCCAAGAACCCCCAAAATAGAAATTGTCAAAATTGCATAGTTTTAGACAGATTTATTAAAGAAATTTAATAATATCGGACGAACAATGTCTTTAGATTTGTGAAGTTTTTTAAGCATTATCAACATTTTTAGGAGAGTCAATTATGCAATTTCTTCAGGAAGTAAAAAAATGGCTTGGTGAGATTACTGAAATAGCTCTTTTATTAATTGCCCTCGGCATTACTTTCGAGATTCTTTTCGGGTTCGAAGGTATTCCCTTTTTTGGAGGTGTAGTTGCCAATATCACAAAATTGCTTAATGAACTTGGACAAAATGGCCTTGCCGGCCTGATTGCGCTGGGTGTTATACTTTATCTGTTTCACAGAAGGAGATATTCTGTACCGAATCAATAGTAGTCGAACGCTATAAAGAAAAGTTGATTCAGCAGAATATCGATAGGATGAGAGTGAGCTGAAAACAAGCGCAAGCAACTGTAACAAGACTGTGCATACAGGGTTAGTGCGAAAAGTCTTTAAATTGTGCGCTGCATAAAACTCGATTACATTTGAATTACCTTAAGCACCTTTCTGAATTCCGCGAGCTCATTGACGCGATGTGGCGCCAAAAGCAAAACGGAGAGGGCGGGATTCGAACCCGCGGTGCTCCATAAAGAGCACACCGGTTTTCGAAACCGGCTCGATAGGCCACTCCGACACCTCTCCGAAATTTCAATTGCAAAATCACAGGTTTCACTCGGCCCGTAGAACCATCCGTCTACTTTACCCGGGAAATCGCTCATTTTCAAGAACATTCGGCTTGGATTTTCAGGCAAGCTCGCTTTGTTCGGTCGAATATTAGCAGATCAGCGTACTTTCGCACAAGGCACTCCCGCGGGTTGGCTACAACGATCCGGCGAGTGGAAAAGATTCCTCAGGACCCGTAATAACAGCCAGGAAGTGCCTGTCATTGCGAACCAGCTGCGCACGTAAGAACCAATCTTCAGATAGTATAGGTCTGCAAAAGACCAGGCCAGAAATTCCGTCACATCTAAAATCACCGCGGCAGTTTAGACCTTCTAATAATAATTCTTGCGTATATTGTTGATTTTTGTTGAACATTATGGTACTATGTGAGTATATTGTCACATAGTTATATTAATGGAGTTTTTATGCTGGATCAGAACAAGCAACTATTATTTGAAAAACAGGCGGAAATAGCAAGAGCGATGGCGCATCCTTTGCGGGTGGCGATATTGGATTTTCTGAAGGACGGCGACCAGTGCGTTTGTGATATTGCCGAGTTCGTGGGCTCGGAGCGTTCGAATGTTTCGAGGCACTTGGCTGTAATGGTAAACGCGGGTCTGCTTGAGTATCACAAAGATGGGTTGAAAGTCATATATAAATTGAAATGCAAATGTGTTACGGAATTTTTCACTTGTGCCGCGAAAGTCGTAAAACAGCAGGCGAAGGAAAATGAAAAATTGCTTCGCGCTTTATAAACGAAAAGAAAAGACAACGCGGGAAACAGGACTAACTGTATCTTTCCTGTAAATCCTGTTATCCTGTCTGAAAGAATTATCAGAGTTGGTTATGAGTTTGAAGAAACAGTGGAAGAAGCTGGCGATAATTATTGCTGTGTTTGCGGCTTGTTTTTATTTGCCCGTTGGTGTGCCGAGATTCAATAACGCTGTGATGGAATCCCTGCATTTGGTTAAGTGGTATGCACGCGAGCACGTTATCCTGTGCCTTGTGCCTGCGTTTTTTATTGCCGGCGCGATTTCTGTTTTTGTCAGTCAAGCTTCGGTTATGAAATACCTCGGTGCAGGCGCGAACAAGTTTCTCGCTTACGGTGTTGCGTCTGTTTCGGGAAGTATCCTGGCAGTGTGTTCGTGTACTGTGCTGCCTTTATTTGCAGGTATATATAGAATGGGAGCGGGATTAGGACCTGCCACTGCATTTTTATATGCAGGTCCGGCTGTGAATGTGCTTGCTATTATTCTGACAGCGAGGATACTCGGATTCGAAATGGGCCTTGCCCGCGCTGTCGGAGCGGTTGTGTTCAGCATTGTAATCGGGCTTCTAATGCACCTTATTTATCACAAAGAGGAAGTTCAGAAAAACGCTGCGCAAATGGCGATGCCTGCACCTCAGGTCAGCAGGCCGCTGTGGAAAAACGGATTGTATTTCGCGTCGATGGTTGGAATACACGTGTTCGCGAACTGGGCCAGGAGCGGCGACGTCAGAGCTGTTTTTCTGTGCTGTCCCAACGGTTTGAGCTCCTACAAAGTAGAAGGCACTCTGGTCAGCCAGACAGATCAAATTGTTACAATTCGTGACACTTCCGGCGCAATAAATGAAATACCAACAGCGCAGCTTCAGAATTTAGGAGACGTTCAGAAAAATCCGGTATATGAGTTTATCTTCAAGTACAAATGGATTTTGGTGCTCGCTCTTTTGGCTGTCTTTTCCATAATGGTAACGTCCTGGTTTAATCGCGGCGAGATTTCCGACTGGGTCTCAGCGACCTGGGATTTCGCATGGCAGATTTTGCCATTGTTATTTATTGGAGTTCTAATCGCAGGATTCTTATTAGGCAGGCCCGGCGCCGGACATGAAGGTATGATTCCATCTGCATGGGTAAACAAAGCAGTTGGAGGCAATTCGATATGGTCGAATCTTTTCGCGTCTGTTGCGGGAGCGTTCATGTACTTCGCGACGTTAACTGAAGTTCCGATTTTGCAGGGTCTCATGGGCGCAGGCATGGGAAAAGGACCCGCGCTTGCATTGCTTTTAGCGGGACCTGCGTTGAGCCTGCCGAATATGCTCGTGATTCGATCCATAATGGGGACGCAAAAAACCGTTGTGTTCGTTTCCCTGGTAATTGCGATGGCGACAGTTTCGGGAATAGTGTTCGGGATGTTTTAATGATGCAGAATGGTTAATTTAAACAGAAATCAAATTTGGGAAATAGTCAAAGAGCTTGAAAACAGTGTTGCTCGAGAAGAATGTCTGACCTGTGAATGCTTTCAGGGTCTTCTGACACAACTTGAACTGGATTCTCCGGAAGAAATAAGTGACTTAACTTTGCATCTCAAAGTCTCAACTGAGCAAATGCACGGCTGCCTGGGCTGCAAGCCTTGTCCGGGAGGTGACTTATTCGCAGATTACCTCCGAGGCAAGAAGAATTTAAACTCTTATAGAGAACGGGAAGGAAATATCGTTATGGACTGTGAATCAGAAAATGAAAAAATAAGAGAAACCGTTCGAGATGGATATACTTCAATCGCTCATGGCTCCTCAGGCTGCTGCTGTGGCTCTTCATCGCCTGACAAACTTGCTGAAGCGATAGGATATACAACAGAAGAGCTTGAAGCATTGCCTGAAGGTGCGAACATGGGCCTTTCATGCGGCAATCCAAATGCAATTGCAAATCTCCAGTCAGGTCAGGTGGTTCTGGATTTAGGCAGCGGCGGGGGATTCGATGTCTTTATCGCGGCGGAAAAAGTTGGCCCGGAAGGAAAGTCTATCGGAGTTGATATGACACCTGATATGCTCAGCAAAGCACGAGCAAGCATTCCCAAATTCAATGAAAAGACAGGTTTGTCTAATGTTGAATTTCGCCTGGGTGAGATTGAGCATCTTCCTGTCGCAGACGCAAGTATAGATGTTGTGATTTCCAACTGTGTGATAAATCTTTCTCCCGACAAGCAGCAGGTATGGAATGAAATTGCACGCGTGCTAAAACCCGGAGGAAAAGCCTGCATTTCCGATCTTGCTCTGAAAAAAGTCCCGCCCGAAGAAATCTTAAAATCCGTAGCGGCTCGTGTAGGCTGCATCGCGGGTGCCGTACTTATCGAGCAGACTCTCGAAATGGCGACACAGGCCGGCTTAAGGGACATTAAGATCGAAGAGAAGGAATATGCCATCGATGTAATGGTCGATTGCAATGATCCTCTATACAAGCTCGTTAAAGAAGCTTTGCCAGAGGGAACAAAACTGAGTGACTATGTAGTGAGTGTCAATATAACTGCATCTAAGGGTACGTAAAGAATGGAACTGGATAAGGGATCGCAAAACACAAGTAAAGGCCTCAATATTTTTGAGAAATACTTGACTAT
>JARRRJ010000153.1:0-5420 GCA_037380865.1 Sedimentisphaerales bacterium | reverse complement strand
TGATGTGCCTCAAGACATTGAGTTCACGACGGGTGTGCCCGGCAGGATGATTTATGTGGGGGCAATGTACTACCCGCCCAATGACGATGCGGGTCAGCATTTTATTAATGATATCCTGCCCAGGATAAGAATGACCTGCTCCGAAGCTCATCTTGTAGTTGCAGGTGCTAATCCGTCAAAAAAGCTCAGAGGCCTGGCAGACGGAAAAATTGTGCATGTCCTCGGAAAAGTCGATAATATCGCTCCGCATCTGAAAGATGCTGCTTTATCCATAGTTCCATTAAGGATTGGAGGAGGGACACGCTTAAAGATTCTGGAATCTCTCGCGCATAAGACGCCTGTAGTATCGACAACAATCGGAGCAGAGGGTCTTGAGCTCGAACACGGAAAACATATTTTGATTGCAGATGAGACACGATCATTTGCTGATTCCTGTATCAGGCTGCTGGAAGATCCGGCCCGACGCAGGCAGTTGGCGGAAGCCGGTTACCAAAGGATTTCGAATCAGTATTCATGGGATATTATTGAAAGTCATGTTCAGGACTGTGTTCGAGCTGTACTAACGCAAAGAAATTGAAACTCTGAAAACAAATAAGAGCAAATGCAATGAAACTATCTCTTTCGATTTTAATTCCGACATATAATCGTGCAGAAATTCTGCGGGAGTCTCTGGAGGCCATGTGCAAAGTCGAGCGAAACAATTTATCTGCTGAGTTTGTAGTGATTGATAATAACTCCACGGACAACACCAGAAAAGTTGTTGAATCGTTCACCGACAAATTACCGCTCAGGTATCTTTTCGAAAGCGCGCAGGGAAAGTCCCACGCGCTCAATCGTGTTCTTAACGAGGGAGGATTGGGAGAAATCGTAGTTCTTACGGATGATGACACAACACCCCGATCTGACTGGCTCTCTGCAATCGCGCAAAGCGTGCGCGACTTTCCTGACCATGTATTGTTTGGGGGCAGGACATTCGGAATGTGGCCTGGCGGAAAACATCCCGGCTGGTGGGATAACAGACCCGGAGCTTCGCACTGGTGTCTCGGCAATCATGATTATGGTGACAAACCCAGGGAGTATCCATCTAATCTTGGACCGTTCGGCCCGAATATGTGGATTCGACGCGAAGCACTCACGAAAGAGCATCGCTTTGACGTTACAATCGGTCCTCTTGGTGACAGAATGATTATGGGAGAAGAATGGCCTTTCATCCAGGGCTTCAGAGCCGAGGGTCATAATCCGCTCTATTATCCAGACGCAGTAGTCGGCCAGAGGATTCAGCCTGAGCGAATAAGTCGGTCCGGCATTCGAAAAAGAGCTTATGCGGCGGGTCTGGGAGGCCCTCATATGAACGGACCGTGTCGAAGAGAATTATTCGACAGACATCCAGCGGCCTGGCTGGCTCTTCGTTTGGCAGCTCTCGGCTGGGCCGCCCTCAGACTTGTATGTTCTCAAATGTCACTCTCTGATGATCTCAGGATCAGGCGGAGTCTGTCACCAATCTGCGATATAGCCTACAATCTCGAAGCAGTATCTTTATATTTCGGAGGCCGTTATATCCCTCAAAAAAAGTAACATATCGATAGTCCACTATTGGGCAGGCTGTCCGAAATCACCTAACTCCAAGTGGAGCCGTTTTCTTGAAGTTGTCCGTAAATGCCGTGAGCAGGGATGGCGCAATTACATGGTCTGGTCAACTATGCCTGACAATCCTGCCCTGTACGAGCCTTTTGAGAGGGAAGGCTGCGAAATAATTATTCAGCCTCGTTCACGGGGAAACTTTGACTTTGGAAGCATGTGGAGAACATACAAACTGATGCGACGCCTGAAATGTGATGTTTTTCATTGCCACAACGATCATACCAGTCCTTTAGTCGGCGCTGCACTGGCCCGAGTGCCGGTGCGAATATGGTCGAAGCTTGCAATGTCACCGTACTACGAAACAAATAAGAAACCAAGAGGCTTACATCGTCTGATGCTGAGTTTGCGAGTTTCATGCTTTTGCACGCACCTTGTATTAGTAATAAGCAAGAGAGTAGGAAGGGAGTTAATTGAAACAGCCGGTTTTAGGAAAAAAATAGATACTATCTACGAACCTGTGGAATATCAGCGATTTGCGAACGCAAGAAGTATAAACAATCGGGAACAATTAACAGGACCTTCCGAATTTCATGAAAGAATCAGTACAATCTATACACCTGTGAATTACGAACATTTTGCAAATGCTTCCGAAGAAGGCAAGAGAGCCGAATTGGGATATAAGTCTTCTCACATTATTATTACAGCTGTCGGACATGCGATTCCCGTCAAAGGCTGGGATGTGGCAATCAGGGCCTTTAATCGGGTTCGGGAACTTTATCCTTCTGCTCGACTATTATTGGTCGGAGAGAGAACTTCTCTTGAATTTACTAACCAGCTTATTGAAATGATTAAACAATTCAAGATGACAGATTGTATTAGCCTTGCAGGTAAACGCGACGACATCCCTGAAATTCTCAAATCGAGTGACATCTTCATTCTGCCGTCACGTTCAGACGGATTATGCCTTGCGCTTATAGAAGCAATGGCTTCCGGGCTTCCCTGTATTGCCTCTAATGTCGGAGGCGTACCGGAAGTAATTACTCACGGCAGGGACGGCCTGCTATTCCAAAGGGAAAATTCCCAGGAACTCGCAGATTTGTTAATCAAACTTTTTGGTGATAATATGCTGCAAAAAATACTCGCTTACGATGCTTCCTTACGCGCTAGAGATTTCAGTATGGATATATACGTTGATAAACTCTTTAATATTTACAGGTCTTTGCTTGAGGAGAAACAGAATAACAAATGCCTGGCATCCTTGGAATAATAAGTTCAGAACCATTTAAGCCTGATGTGTCCGGGACACTTGACAGGATGGCTGGTCCATTACAATATAAATCAGACCAGACGGTAGAATACTTCCATGGCGACTGGTTTGCATGTGCGGCAATAGACTATGGACCCCGATTTGCATTTTTAAAGTCAGCTTCTGCTCAAAGAGATGGCATTCTGCTTTTAATGGAAGGTGAGGTTTTTCCTGATGCCGCAGAAGTCCCGCATGAACTTGCCGGAGAGAGTCCGACAATTCAGCGTGCAGAATATTGTTTATATCAATATCTTAAAGACGGCCCGAAGTTTATACGCAAATTAAATGGAGTCTTTTCAATTGCGATAATTGATCAAAGGAATCATAGTGTTCATCTATACACTGATCGTTTCGGACACAGGCTAATGTTTATAACAGAAAAAATTGACCGATTCGCATTTGCAACTTCTGTTCGTTCACTTCTACGCTGGCGCAAAGATATCGGTCTTAAATACGATAAACAAAGCATAGCAGAATTTGTTCTATTCGAGAGAGTACTTGGCAACCGCACATTATTTCCTGATATAAAACGACTTCTGCCTGCAACTCATGCTACTTGGAATGATAATAAATGGCATATCGAATCTTACTATGAGATTCATAAGCAAAAAGTTCCTGAGAACTGCAATTCATGGAAAGACGCAGCAAATATGCTTCTGAACTGCCTAAAACATTCACTCGCAAAAAGAACTTCTGATAAAAGCACAAAGGGTCTTCTTCTGAGCGGCGGCCTGGATTCTCGGCTTGTATTGCTTGCCTGTCCCAAAACTGTAATAACAGCTTCATTTTCCACATCTAACGGAGATTCCTCTCTCGAGAGCCTGATAGCGTCCAAGGTAGCAAAACTTTTTGGTGTCAAGCATTTTTGGCTGCCGAGAGACATTGATTATTATGCCCAAATAGCAGAAGACGCCGCACAAATCAACGAAGGATTATCATCGGCTTTCATAGGTTACCATACAATTGGAGTTCACGATGTGATGATGCAAGCCGGTTTGCAGGTGATCTTGACAGGAATTCTATTCGATGTTGCATTTAAGGATTTCTATTCTGATATTCAAATCTCATCTGAAAAGTATCCAAGTGGTCCAACGGAACTAACTGCGAGAAGAATTGCTCGAGTTTTATCAGAAAGCAGCGTGATTCGACGTGCTGAGCACCAGGATCTCATGATGCTTGCTCTTAACAATGAAATGAAAAAGGTTGCTGTTTTAACTAAAGAACAAACGATTTCTGATATTTATGAGTCGTGCTTCAGGGAAATACCTCTTGTTTACGGGGAACTACAAGAGTTGATCAGACCTCTTGGTTTATTGGCAGGTCCGTTTTGGCAAACATATACAACATTGGGAATGAATAGGGGATTGACCTCTCTATTTGTGGAAAGATCTCCTTTTTTTGACAATGAGATGCTGAACCTGGCACTTAGTCTTCCGATTTCATGGGCACTGAGGGGAAGGATTGTACGCAGGGCAATAAAATTAGCTTCATCAAAAATGGCGGCATTACGTGATGTGAACACACGTCTTCCGGCAGGTTTGTGCCCACCGTGGGACAGGCTGGCGACAGGTTCCCGGGAATATTTGCTTAAAATCGGGCGGCGACTAAGTGAACATTCGAAACAAGTAGCCAAATTAAAACAGCCGCGTCCGGGAACAAGCGTATTTTCTTCTCTTTCCTGGTTGTTCAGTCACGATGCGTCACTTAAATACGTCCAATCATATAGGGCACTTGTAAATGATGCTGTAAATAATGCCTCCGAGGAATTCTTTGATGTTGCGAATCTTAAAAAATTGCTTGATGATGATTTAACCTGCGATGCACCAAGGATGTCAAAGCTCTGGTATATGCTGGTTTCATTTCACAACTTTGATAAGTTTTGGGGGCCTTCTGCTGCAAGATAACACAAATTTGTTGTGATGGTATTAAAACCAAATTATGGTTCTTTTTTTAAGGTTGTGTAATGCTCCTGAATCAATTGAATAAAGTAATTACTCGAACAAAGAAAGGCGGTTTTCGTGAAGGATTCAGATATATTCGCGGACAGATTTACTCCACATCTGAACATTATATACTTCGTAACAGCATGAATAATATACCGGAAATAACGTCTGACAAATTTGTGGAATTCCAAATTACTGAAGTCGTCGATCCAGACAGTTATCTTTTTCATGAAATCTATCGTCTCTGGCCGCTGGATATAAAACCAAGCAGCACAGAGTTTGAAACAGAGCTGCTGAAAAATCGCTCTAAAACCGGAGCTATGTGTTTCGCGATGCTCCATAATAATAAGTTGATAGGGGCCAATTGGCTTTATCCTCCGAATCAATATTATTTAAGTTTCAGTATCCCATTTCTTCCTGGCGAATATGTTTCAACCGGAACATTCATTGTTCCAGGTTATCGGGGTATGGGAGCGAGCAAATTTCTCAAAATCAGTGGTCTTAATATCGCAAAACAAAAAGGCATTTTATCGGTTATAAGTATGTCATCAGTTAAGAACGTTCCTTCAGTAAAAATGAACCTCGCAACC
>JARRRJ010000152.1:0-5443 GCA_037380865.1 Sedimentisphaerales bacterium | reverse complement strand
GAAGGGTGATAAATAAAAACCGGATAATCCTCGTAGAGTATTTTAACCGTTCCGTTAGGATCATTTAGCTGTTCTTTGACAATAATTCCAACAACATCTTGTTGTTCGTCATATATCGCAAGGCCGAGATTAGACTCTTCAACTCCGTATGATTTACTAATCCAGGCAGCAAGAAGGAGAGGTTCCAAATCGACAGTATTATTTTTATAAAGAGTGATTGCAGTTTTAAAAAGCTTAATAGAATCATTGGTTAACCAAGTCTTTTCTGACCATGTTTCAAGGAGTGCCATATTAGGATCAATTAACTGAGGTTGTTTCCTGCATCCAGCTATCAATAGGCTTAGGAGTGAAATATACAGAATATTGAAATCGAATATAATTCTTTTTGAAGACTTTTTGTGTCTCATTCTATTTCCTTGCTATTAGGATATCTGGATATCTGGGGACACCATACTAATTTATTTTCCTTTTCGTATTTTTTTCTTTGGTCGTCCTGCCTTTTTTGGCTTTAACATCCTATTTAAAGTTTTCTCCAACTTCAACACAAACTTCTCACTGCCAAGAGGCCTGCCTGTATGTTCATGTTTACGTAACCTCTCGGCCATCATGGAATCTACACCTTCTTTGAAAAACCCTCGCCAGTCATCGATTATCTTATTCAGTCTGTGAACTTTCACTAACGAATCGTCTTTACCGAAAAGATACGCGGCCGCACTGCTCCAGCGATATTGTTCGGGCCGCTTGCATAAACCAGCCTTAACAGGATTCATTGCTACATATCGAACTGCAGCAAGCAAATGTTTATTGTCCATTACAAAAGACGAAAAACGTCCCTGCCACAAATGACCGCGCCACTCTTCTCGAAAGTTTATGCGGCGAGTATAACGACGATGCGCCTCGCCTATAGCCCTTCGCAAACCATCTTCTGATTGAGGAACGGCTATCAGGTGGACATGATTTGGCATCAGGCAGTAAAACCATATCTCGACTCCAAGACGATCACACCATTCGGCCATAAGAGAAATATAAGCCTCGTAATCTTCATCACAGAAAAAAGTTTCCTGCCGACGATTTCCTCGCTGCGTAATGTGATGCGGATAATCCGGCACTACTATTCTTGCTAATCTTGCCATGACAAAATATTACTTTAATTCTGAAACTATGTCAATAAATTAGTATGGTGTCCCCAGATATCCACACGAGAGGGAAGGCCTGCTTCGAAGTTATTTATAATATTGTGGTTTCGCGGGACAGACTGTATAATACTGGTATAGGAAGTTTGAAAAATTTGAAAAGGCTCATTTTATCAAGTTTTCTGGAGTTATATGGATATTCTCCTGTACAGGACATGGATGTATTCTTCAGGGCGTACAAAAACCAGGTTTGCGTGTGCACTTATTATTGTATGTATTGTAACTCTATGCGGCTGCAGCAGTTATCATCCTGTCCCGCTGGAGCCTGATTCAAATAACGTTTCGCCTGATTTCGCTCAAATAAAGATTCTGGCGCAGGAAATAAGGCACCCCGTGCTTAAAGGGATCGAGTTCGATTACAGGAATGGTCTCTCTCCCGATGAAGCCGCGATTATGGCGGTCATAAACAATCCGAAATTGAAAGCGGCACGTGACAAGCAGCAGATTGTGCAAGCGCAGCTGCTCCAGGCTGGTCTCTTACCTAATCCGGAACTATCTTACGGCATGGAATTTCCTGTCGCAGGCGAGACGGAGGGAACTGCAACAGCTTACGGCGTCGGATTGAACTGGGATGTCAGTTCGCTCGTGACTCGCCACCCGAAAGTTGATGCGGCGAAGAATAATGTCAAATCCGTAAATCTTGACATTGCATGGCAGGAATGGCAGGTTGCGGAAACAGCCAAGCTCCATTTCTATCGCTTAATGCTCGCGGAAAGACAGCTTGCAGCCGCTAATGATGCGCTGAACGCGCAAGAGCAATACCGCGAACTAATCGCCAAAGGATTTGTTTTGGGTGAAATGACGCACAAACAGTTGTCCGATGCGGATTCGGCAGCTCAGGAGTCTCAGCGTGAAGTCACGAACATCAGACGCGCGCAGCAGAAGGAACTTTTGACGCTCAATCAGGCAATCGGACTTTCTCCCGACCAAAAGATTACTCTTCAGAAAGATGTTAATATCCCCGGCTCTGCAAACCTGCCTTCGACAGATGAATTGCTCGATGGAATCGCAGACAGGCGTCTTGACCTGCTTGCGTTGAAGTACGGCTACGAGAGCCGGGAGGCACAAGTGAGAGCGGCAATTAAAGCGCAGTTTCCACGAATAAGCTTAGGTCCCACAGGCGGACGCGATATAGAAAATGTCGATACAGTCGGCTTCGACGCTGCGATTGATTTGCCTGTTTTCGACAGGAACCAGGGAAATATCGCTATCGAACGCGCGACGCGAAGACAGCTTTACGATGAATATTTCCAGAGAGTTTCCGACGCGAAATTCGAGATAGCACAGGCACTTTCGCAAATCGAATCAGATACGCAGCAAATCGATGCGATCAAGCTCTATCTGCCTGTGCTGGAGCGGCTGACTCAAAATTATAAAAAAGCGGCGGAGAATGGAATTGTGAATTTTCCTGATTACTATCAGATGTTATTTGATTTGTATTCGAAGCAGGCTGAGCTTCTGAAATTACAGGGCAGTCTTGTCGATGAGCTAATCACGCTCGAGATAGCGAGCGGAAGATATTTGCCTGCGGAAAAAAGCAGAGAAAAGGATTGAATCGCGGAAAATAAAATGAAAGCAAAGATTCTACTGATAATAATAATTGCAGCCGCCGCAGGTGTCGTGCTGTGGTTCTTTTTGTCGGCACGGAAACCACCCGCGCATGGGGAGTTGCCTTCTCCCGTCGTGATAAAGACCGGCAAGCCGCAAAGAATGAATTTCGAGTTGAAGGCAAACTGGATTGGCAAGTCGCAGGCGAAACAGATAACGACAATATTTGCACTCGGTGAAGGAACTATCCTCACAATCGATGCAAATGACGAAGCGATGGTCGATAAAGGAGCGGCATTGTTCACTCTCGGAGGGCCTGTGCTGGAAGCGAAACTGAATTCGGCGCAGGAAAAAGTGAAGTCATTGCAGAATCGGCTTGACATTGCGCAAAGCACCCTTGAGCGCAAGCAGGAGTCGGTCAAAGAAAAGATTGCATCTCTTGATGAGCTAGCGGCGGCGCAAACTGCTTTGCAACAGACAAAAACAGACCTCGACAGTGCGAAAGAGCAATTGCAGCTTCTCGATGATACTGCCCATGTCACTGCGGCTGTGAGCGGGATTTTTACAGACAGGCGGGTGAACACAGGCCAGAGAGTGGAAAAAGGAGATGAACTCGCGGACCTTATCGCGCCCAACCAGGTGCGCATAGTCGCAACCGTTTTTGCTTACGAGACATCGGGACTCGAAGGGAGAAAGGTGACGTTTACTGCGCCTGATGGAAATGAAATAACCGCGGCTGTAACGAAAGTCATGCCTGTGCGTGCGGCCGCAGGCGGGCCTGTCGTCTGGATAGAAAGCAAAGAAATCGACCAGCAGATAAAACCCGGTATCGACTTGAGCGGCCGGATAACAGCCGCTGTGCGTAACCATGTGCCGGCTGTCCCGAAAAGCGCCGTTATTTATGACCAGAACGATGTCGCTTATGTGTATTTGAAAGTTAATAACGAATATCAGAAGAGGCAGGTCACTGTCGGCCTTTCATCGAACGACTGGCTCGAAATAACATCGGGAATAACAGAAAGTGACGAAGTTGTCATCGAAGGCGGATACGAATTGTATTATGAGAGTTTCAGCAGGAGTTATAAAGTGCCGGATTGACCAGCGCGTCAGCGAATTCATCTGCTCATAGCTCTTCAGCGCTGACCTGAGTATGAAATATATTATAAGATACATCCTGGACCATCCTCTCTTCGAGGTTTGCATTGCCGTGATTGTATTGCTTGGCGGCACATACTCGCTGATGAGCATGTCTGTCGATTTGTTTCCCAATCTCGAAGTTCCTGTGGTGAACATTATAACCCACTATCCCGCCGCTTCGGCTGAAGATATCGACCTGCTCATATCGAGAGTCGTCGAAGACCAGATGCGCGTCATATCAGGTGTGAGCAGGGTCGCTTCCACGTCTATCCAGGGCATCAGCGAAGTGACAGTGCAGTTCACATGGGGAACGAGCGTCAGCGCAGCGCGCCAGTCGGTCCAGGGTCAGCTTTCACAGTTGATGGGCGCCCTGCCTTCCGGCGCAGTGCCGCGGTTGGAGAGCATCGGAACAACTCTGCAGGAAGTTGCAGGCTACGTGATATACGGCGCAGGTGACCTCGTGACATTGCGCACAACGGCGCAGCATGACCTTGCCTCGCTACTCATGGGTATTGACGGAGTTTCACTCGTTGAAGTGCTCGGAGGCGACAGGAGGTCGTTTGACGTGAAGGTCAAGCCCGATATGCTCATCGCGGCGAACCTGACGATAGACGATATCGTTTCCGCTATTGGCGAGAACAACAAAGTTAATATTTCAGGGTACATCGATCGCTCTTCGAGGGATTATCTTGTTCGGGGTGACGCGCGTCTGGAAAATCCTGATGACATACGCTCGCTGCCGGTTCCATCCGGGAGCGGCAAATCAACTTTGCTCGGCTCGATAGCGCATGTATCGGAAGGAGTTGTGCCGCGGCATTACACAGTTCGGGGAAACGCAGTTCCCGCAGTCGCAGTCGTGATACAGAAACAGCCCGGCGCAAGTACGATAAGCGTTGTTAATGCCGTGAAAAAAACCATGTCAAATCTCGGAACGCTCTTTCCGGAGGGAACGCAGGTGAAAATGTATTACGACCAGTCCGAGATAATTGTGGATGCTCGCAACAAAATTGTTTACGGCCTTATAATTGGCATCGCTCTGGCAATCCTTGTTCTCTACTTTTTTCTCGGCCAGATTGGCCCGACTTTGATAGTAGCCGCAACGATTCCGATAAGTTTAGCCGCGACGCTCGCGGTCATGGGCCTGTTCGGGCTGAATCTTAACGTTATTACAATGGTTGCGCTGGCGCTCGCGGTCGGGATGGTCGTGGACGATTCTGTTATTGTTGCCGAAAATATTTTCCGCTACAGACAGCAGGGTTTTGGCAGGCGAGAATCGAGCATAGAAGGCGCTATTGAAATATTCGGTCCTGACGTCTCGGGCACATTCACCACAGTCGCGGCGTTTCTGCCTTTGATTTTGATTACCGGGATAGCGGCGCTGTTTCTCAAGCCGTTCGGCCTGACTATAAGCACAGCTTTGCTCGCTTCTCTTATAATGTCACTTACTCTCGTTCCGATGCTCTTCGACAGAACTGTAACGAAAAGTGCACCTCAGCATTCCATGGGTGCAGATACCGTCAGAGCGCTCCAGAAAGCAGAAAACAGAATTCTGAAGTTTTCGCTGG
>JARRRJ010000151.1:0-8394 GCA_037380865.1 Sedimentisphaerales bacterium | reverse complement strand
TGAACTCCGGGGGGTATCGCCATTATTGAGAGCCTCAAGGTTAGTGTCCCCGGATACATATGAAGCTGATGTTTTTGCCACGAGCGCAAGATTCACGCCCGAATTTTCAGCAGGTCCCTGCGCAGAAGCGATACTGAAAATCGCGGTAGCGAAAACTGTCGATAAAAATGAACAAAATAAAAAGAACTGCCGAGTTTTCATTGGAAATTTCCTGTTAACCGAATGTGTTTCTTATTTACTATGCGTCATGAATGAGCAACTGACTATTCAATAGCAGCCAAAAATTCTTATTTACCAAAAATGTCTTTGTGCAAATGCATGTCCGGAGCCGGACTTAAGGTATCTTTCAAAGGAATCTGCGTTTCTATCATTAGTGAACTTTATTACAACTTTCGTTTGCCATGGAGCATATTTTGAAGTATATGATGATCTGCCGGTGTTATGGTCCTTAATACGTGCTTTCAGATCTCCCGTTATTCCAACATACCTTTGGCCCGGATGAGAAATGCTTTCAAGAAGATAAACATACATCATTTCCATTAGCCTCTTTATTATTGCATTAGGTTTAATACCTGCTTCGCTAAAGCTACGCAGGTCATTCTGCATAGCTCGGCTTCCGCCGAGCGACGCAGAATGGAGACGAAGGGAATCGAACCCTCATTTCCGCGATGCGACCGCGGTGTGCTCCCGTTACACCACGTCCCCTTGAAAATCACCACTTCCATTTATTATAACACAAAATCTCATCTATGGCCAACCTTGTATTTTGTTTTCCCTCCCCTTCGGGGTACCCAAGCGCCATAAGCTCTATGATGGTAGTATCGGCTGGAATTCCCAGTACCTGCTTTGTTTTTTCAGCGTCGAAGGAGCCAATCCAACAGGTAGCCAGCCCGAGTTCAGCGGCCTGGAGGCTTATATGCTCGAGCGCTATAGAGACATCAATCGGACCTACAGCCTGGCCGCAGCGCATTACATAGTCTTTATTGCTGCACGCGACAATTATTGCACCGGCTTTTTCAAAGACCTGCGGACGATTCGTCAATGCAGCTACTTTGGTTTTAGTTTCTTTTTCTATTAAAACGACGAAACGCCAGTCCTGCAGGTTTTTCGCGGAAGGAGCAAGCCTGGCCGCCTCGAAAATCCTGTCAAGCTTTTCCTGCTCAATTTCCTTTTCCAGGTATGAGCGGCAGGAATATCTTTTTCGAATAATGTCTAACAGATTCATAACAATACCTCAGAATTCTATTCTAATGGAAAACCAAAATAGAAATATAAGGTATCACTTACGGATATTCAATAGAAAAGTCCGGAATGCTTTATTGGAGGATACTGAGCAGTTCCTGTTTATATTGGTCCGATGCGACAAAAAGACCGTCCGGGTACTTTCGGTAAGCGAGCATATCACTGTAAATGTCGTTCTCATGATATAAATTCAAACCCATTCCCGCGAGGTATTGCAGGCGGAGGTTTCTATCCTTATTAATATCAGCGTCCTTGAGCCAATCCCATAAATCCTGACTCTGCCCGGCATAGGTAGCAAGCAGAGATATAGCTGAGTTGAAACCTAAACTTCTGAGTGACTGACGCACCTTGTCATATGCGACGCTGTCCAGGCGCTCCTGTAATTCATCAACATTTATATTCGTGTCTTCGAGCTGGCCCAGCATAACAAGGTCGTAGCCGGAGCCGTTGTCATCGTTGCCCCATATTGTTCCATTTGGAAAGACTTTGAAACAGGTTGCAATTTCACTTTTCACAGCTTCGAGAGTGCTTTCGTACAAAGGTACCCATTCTGTAATTATTCCACCAGGGTTAAGACGATTCTTACATAGATTGAAATATTCTTCAGTATAAAGCGCCGCCGCTCCCTTAACCCAGGGATGAATCGGGTCCGACGTGATTATGTCAAATTTTTCGTGGGTAGTGAGAATATAGTGACGCGCGTCATCGTAAACGACCTGAACTCGCGGGTCTCCGATAACATTATTGTTATATTGGCCGAAGTATTCTTTGGCCGCATTCGGTATGAGCGGCTCTATTTCACATATGACAATTTTCTCAACGCTGGGATAATCCAGGAATGAGCCTGCTGTGACGCCTGCGCCGCAGCCCACGACAAGTATGCTGCGCGGATTTTTGTGAATCAGCGCAGGTATATGCCCGAGCATTAACTGGAGTTTCATATCGAGCGGGTCGCTCGACGCGACAATTTTGCCGCTCACATGGAAGTTTCTCGTTCCGTCCGGAAGCTCCGTAATGGCAATTGACGAGTTCATGCCTTCGCCGACATATTTGCAATCCAAATCATAGGAATATGTTGGAAGGTAGCGTCCTTCTGCGATGAGTCCCCATGGAGCAGGATCGACGCTCCACGACAATAATCCGGCCAATCCCAGTACGGACGCGAAAACAACCACGAAAGCTGTTCTATACAAGGCGATGTTTTTCGGCTTTTGCAGAGAAACGTGTATCCGCTCAGGCCAGAGGGGAGGAAGGAACATGAGAAGACACGATAACGCTGAAAGGCTAATGAGTAATCTTTGCGCCTGCTGCGTGCCAAGTTTGGGAATTACAACCATGCTGAAAGCAACCGATCCTATGATCGCTCCGACTGTATTTGCGGCATATACACCACCGACTAATTTGCCGGGGTCCTGTCCCCTCGAAGCCGCTGCGCCCAAAGCAAGCGGGAAACTCGCGCCCCAGAACAATGAGCCCGGGAAAACTGCCCACAGACATCGCATCAAATCAAGCTGAAAATTGAGCCATGGGCTCGACGACAGAGTCGGGTCAATTGGCCAGAAGGGAAGCGAGTTTGTAAGCATATACGCTGTATAAGCAACTGAACCGACAAGAAACAACTGGCAAAAGCCCAGCGCAATCCTCGGATTAATTCTATTTCTCAAAACGAAAGAACCTATACTGCTTCCGATTCCCAAACCGAATAATCTTGTCCAGATCACTTCTGCTCCGAGAGCAGTTAATCCTGACAAACCTATTGCGATATAAACGGACCATGGGCGTGATGTTCTAATTTCCGTCACCTCGTTCAATTCCGGTTCAGGCAGAGCGTAGGCTGTATACTTCGATAGAATCAAACCGAACAGGGAGACTGTTACGTTTATTGCGACGGCTACGTAAGTCGCTATTGCCATATCGTGAACTCTAAGCAGGTAGAAACCCGCAAGCAGACAGCCGAACACGGCGCCCGCGATGTTTCCGCCGTAGAAAAAGCCAAGCCATGAAACACCTCTGGGCGTTGTCTCGATCCAGCGAGCGATGGCAGGCAATGTCGCTCCCATAAGAAATGTCGGAGGAAGCAGGCAGATGGCGCAAACCAAACCTCGCAGAAAAACACTTGAGAAGCCGTGCCCGACAACTTCAGTATAAAGCCTGTCGATATAAGGCACGCCAAACAAGACTGCAATACCTATAATGCCTATACCAAGCTCGATGAGTGCATATGCGCGAAGAGGATGACGTTTTGCGGAAACGATGTGGGGAAATGCAAGGCTTCCCAGGCACATGCCGCCCATGTATGTGCCGAGCAGCACGCCAAGAGAGACAGCCGAGGAGCCGATTACAAGCTGGAGAAGCTGGAACCACACAATTTCATAGATAAGAGCTGCGCAGCCGCTACCGAAAAACAATATCAAAATCAGCGGAAGATACCTCTTGGAAGGAGCCGAATACAAGTCCTGGTCTAAATTATTTTCATTCATTAGTAACACCTGCAAAATCTATTTTTCACTTACTCACAGTTAATTTCTATCTATTCTGCTTGTCGAACTGAGCGAATGTTTCAGTGACAACAAGCTGCTTTCCGAACCTTTGAAAATATTGTCGGGAAACCTGTAATATTGTAATATGTCATTCAATATGTCTTTCTCAACGTATGAGTTGTACCACATTCCCGCAATATACTGCAATCTCAAATTCCTGTCCTCGTTAATCTGGGCGCCTTTCATCCATTCCTTCATATCGCTTGCCTGGCCTGCATAAGTAGCCAGAAGATCTATTGCGGAATTGAATCCGACTTCTCTGAGCGACTTTTTGACATCCCGATGGGCGTCGTCATTAAGTTTCTCCTGAAGCTCATCAACGTCAATTACAGTACCTCCGACCTGTCCGAAAAGAACGGCATCGTAACCTTCCCCGCTTATGTCGTTACTCCAGATTATGCCGTCGGGAAAGACTTCGAAGAAAGTTGAGATAAGACTCTTTGTCGTCTCCAGGCTGCTCTCATAGAAAGGCATCCAGAGTGCCATAATGCCGCCGGGATTGAGATGATCCTTGCACATCTGATAATATTCCCTCGTATTCAAAGCGGCACAGCCCTTCACCCAGGGATCTATCGGGTCGCTCGTGATAACATCGAATTTCTCTTTGGTCGTATGAATAAAATGCCGGCCGTCGTCGATAACAACGGTAGTTCTTTCGTCATTAACCACATCGAAATTTTCCTTGGCAAATAATGGCGCCACATATTTCGGAACCAGTGGTTCAATATCACAAATCACTATACGCTTTACCTCGGGATGAGGAACAAACGAACCTGCTGTGACGCCTGCTCCGCAGGCCACGACAAGAACCGACTCAGGATTTTTATTCAGCAATGCCGAAATATGTCCAAGCATTCTCTGCAATTTCATATCTACCGGGTCGTTTGACGCCTGCACTTTGCCTGCGCCGTGAAAACTCTGCAATCCCGTAGGCGTTCTGCTCACCACGATGGATACGTTTTTTCCCTCGGCGGCATAAATACAATATGTTTTGCCGTTCGAGCCGCTGCCCGGTATGTCATTTATGTTTGTAATTCCCGGTACCAATGCATTGTTGGACGTAGCCATAAATCGCCCGTAGGCTATTACACCCCAGGGAATGGGTGATACACTGAGGACCAGCAAAACAATAAGCACGACTGAAACGGTTAGCGAAGCTACACCTGCAAAACGCGAGTAAACCTTTCTGGGCTTTCCGGTAATCAATTGTTTTTTGCCAAAAGGCCAGAGCACGGGAAACAGCATAATCAATGCGGCAACAGCGGCCAGACCTATGATTATTCTCTGAGACTGCTGCGTCCCCCAGGCGGGTATCGCGATCATGCTGAAGCCCAGTGAGCCTGCAATAGCTCCAACTGTGTTGGCCGCGTAAACACCGCCAACGACGCGTCCCGAGTCCTGTCCCGGAGATACGACAGCTGCAAGCGCAAGCGGAAAACTCGCCCCCCATAAACAAGCGGCGGGAAGCAATGCCCAGAAGCTGCGCAGCATATCAAGCTGGAAGGTGAACCACGGGCTCGTAGAAAGAGCCGGATCAATCGGCCAGTACGGCAGGGAACGTGTAATCATATACGCCGACCATCCGACCGCCGCACATAAAAGCAACTGGCACAAGCCCAAAGCAAGCCGAGGCTTACTGGTATAGCCTGAAATTAATGCGCCTATGCTGCTCCCGATTCCCAGGCCCACAAGAAAAACTGCCAGGATTATGGAGAAAGAATAAACTGTAGCACCGAGCATGAGTGACAGAAGACGAGTCCAGACTACTTCGGCACCAAGAGCGGCACAGCCTGACAGTCCTATTACGACATAAGCACTCCAGGCGCCTGCCACACGTTTGAGAGGCTTTTCCGGAAAGTCCTGCAGAGCTATTTTATATTCCGTCGCGTCTGCTAAAATCAGACCTGCAGTCGCTACCAGGACATTAAAACCGAGAGCAACATAGGTTGCTATGTGCATATCATATACAGGCAGAAGATAAAAACCTGCAAGCAGGCAGCCGAAAACGGCACCCACAATGTTTCCTGCATAAAACACGCCAAGCCAGGATACTCCCCTGGGTGTGCTTTCAACCCACCTGGCAATGGCAGGCAAAGTTGCACCCATGAGAAAAGTCGGGGGCAGTAGGCAGATCGCACAGACTGCGCCACGCATCACGACGCCTGCAAAGCCTTCTGCCGCATGGTCGATGTAGAATTTATCCACGTAAGGGATAAGGAATAATACAGCTATTCCAAAAGCACCTATCAGCAGTTCGATAAGCGCATAACTTCTCAGGGGATTTCTGCGAACCGATACGATTCTCGGAAACGCTATGATTCCCAGGCACATTCCTCCCATGTAAACTCCGAGGAGCACACCGAGCGAAACTGCCGACGAGCCTATCTTGAGCTGGAGAAGCTGGAACCATACAATTTCATAAATTAATGCAGCACAACCACTTCCGAAGAATAACACAAGAATCACAGGAAGAAATCTGTTGGAGGAAAGCACACCTTCCTGACGCCCGAAACTATCTTCGTTCATAGAATTTCTTTCACATTCAGGTAAGAACAATGAATCGTTCTGCTCTGCTTACCACAGCCACAGAAACAGAAATCTGATTTTTGACTATAATTGCTAAAGTTCGGATAGCCTTTCAGGACAGTTGTCTCGTGCTTTGTAGCATAGGCTGCTAAGCAGAGTATTACAGGAACACTTGACCAAAAATGCGCATAATACAACTTTATTTTTCAGACGAATATTAAGACGAAGTGAAAGTCGCTCGTATTGCATAATTTTTTTCTTTATGAAACTTTTGGTATAAAAAATAGCAATTTTGACAAATTTTTCAAATTTTGTTCCTTATTATTACGCGTTTTCTCAATTTGTTCACGCAAAAATAGGTAAAAATCAATTTATCTGTTTTAAGCTTCCGTCGAATGCCTCTGATTCCCCCTTTGCCAGACTAATATCTATCACCTTTTCTCCATAACGGATTTTACCTTTTTCGCCATTTTTGCTTCGTAAAACAGCATTCTTGAGCTTGCCATCTTCCCACTGAATATCCACTTCGAAACCACCGCGTGCGCATAAACCCTTTACGGAGCCGGACTTCCAGGCTTTTGGCAGCGCAGGGAGCAATTGAATCTCACCTGCATGACTCTGGAGGAGCATTTCGCAAATAGCCGCTGTGATACCGAAATTGCCATCCATCTGCATTGGAGGGTGATTCGCAAACAGGTTCGGTAAAACGTTATAGGTAAACAGACCCTGAACCATATCATAGGCCTTTTCCGGGCTTCCTAGTCTTGCCCATAAAGCGCATCGCCAAGGCCATGTCCAGCTTCGCCTGCTATCGCCAGTTTCTCCCCTCGCCGCAAGCGAGACTTCCGCAGCTTTGGCAAGCTCAGGCGTTTGTGTTGTGCTTATCTGTTTTCCCGGATAGACTCCAAATAAATGCGATGTATGACGATGCTGGTCGTTCGGATCGTCTATATCTTCCATCCATTCCTGGAGCTGGCCCCACTTGCCTATTTTCGGACCCACGAGTTTTTCACGCATGAAAGCCACTTTGTCGCGATATTCCTTATCTATTCCTAGAGTGTCAGCTGCTTCGATATAGTTCGAGAATAGATCCCACACTATCATCTGGTCATAAGTAACCCCATCCTCGTGCGGGCCATGCTCGGGAGACCAGCCGTTCGGAACAACCAGGCGACCGTCATCAAGTTCCTTTAAATGGTCTTCCCAGAATTCACAGACTTCTTTCATGACTGGATAGGCGACATTTTGCAGATAAACTTTGTCGAGCGTAAACGCATAGTGCTCCCAGAAATGCTGCGCGTACCAGGCGCTGCCGCCCATGTTCCAGACATATCCCATTGTGCCGAAGGGATTGGATTCCGTGCGGACAGTCCAGCCTCTTAGCGGCCGGCCGTCGGGCAAGGGAAACTGAGCCGCAGTCGCTTTTCCCCAGGGTTGACGCAGTTCTCGCACAAAGTCGAACAAACGCAGGTGACATTCGCTCAGGTTCGCAGGCTCCGCAGGCCAGTAATTCATCTCGACATTAATATTCGTATGATAATCCGAGTTCCATGGCGGATTATTCCTGTCGTTCCACAATCCCTGCAAATTGGCTGGCAGAGTGTCACGCGAGCATGACAACAACAAATATCGACCATATTGAAACATCGTAGCTTCAAGCTCAGGGTCGTTGGCGTTTTTCTTATATGATTCCAAACGCTTATCTGTAGTCAATGTACTAAGCTCAGGTGCGCTCTGACCAAGATTAAGCTCGACTCGCCCAAAAAGAAACAGGTAGTCTTTAATATGTGCATCGCGCAACTGTGTATATGATTTCGACGAAGCAGAATTCATTTGAGCAGTTAATTTTGCATGAGGATGCTCGCCCTGAAACTTTTTACTATAATCCAGCACATAGCTCGTACCTGCGCCAAGCAGAATTGTCACTGCATCACAATTCCTGAACGTAATACTATCATTTTCGTCACTGACCTGACCACCCTCATTCAATACAATAACCTGACTCTCATAATCCATCGTCTTTGGGCTTTGTTCAGTTTGCACATTTTGACTTCTTCGACCTCCCCGCCGGGCCGGCTGAGCCATC
>JARRRJ010000150.1:0-5463 GCA_037380865.1 Sedimentisphaerales bacterium | reverse complement strand
AGGCCATACGCGCGTCAGGATTTTACCAAATTGCTGTCGGGACAGTCCAGAGAAAAAAGTCTCGTCTCGGGATTTCCAAATTTCTCAGTCCAGCTTGATATCCACTTTCCAGTGTTTCGCGACGGCTTTCAATTCGTTCAGTGTCAGGTAAGTCACAGCACCATGCTTGGGCCGTTCAAAGTTCGTTCCCTTCATCAGGCCTTCATTGAAGTGGCCGATGTTCTCGTATGTAACGAAGTCCTTAGTCTCGCTGAATCCCATGTTATTAGGTCTGGCGCCGTAAACATCGTACATAAGCACGTATGTGTCGGTGCCGAGGCGCTTGAACACATTGGGTGCTTCGGTAGATACTCTTTCCGGATCGATGCGATTAGGCTCTGACTTGTATCCTGTATTTATCTTGTCTGAGACTGCATGAAGTATCCTGGCATTCGAGACATAGTACATGTGGTACTTGTCACCCACTTTGGTGATGTCACCGTCTATGCCGTCGATACCGGGAATTTTTTCGGGTTTAGTCTCGAGCATGGTGAAGTCATCGTTCGCGTAGGACCAGTAGAGATTGGCATTCTTATTGTTGTAGCGGATGGTGAAGTACACCATCATCTTGTCCTGGTCCTCGTCGTAAGTCGTCTCGGGAGCCCAGGAGCAGTCTATGTCGCCAAGCTCAGGGAAGGCTGTGTCCACGCGGAAATCAGAGTGCGTCCAGTGTATCAGGTCGTAGGATTTCATCATAACGATGGCGCGATTATTTCCCCATCCGTATATCTCCTGAGGTCTCTGCCACTGTGTTGTGCGATAACCGGCGCGCTGTCCAAAGATGTGCAGATCGGTCATAGCCAAGTAGAATGCGCCGTCAGGCCCGCGCGTCATGTGCGGGTCGCGTACACCTTTTTGCTCAGCGAGCAATGCGCCGTCAAATACGGGCTGACCGGCATTGATGTCTGTGAATGTGTAACCATCCCGACTGATCGCCATATATGCGCACTGGTTCTGGTCCTTGAAGTAAACCATGAGATAGCCAGCGAAATCCTTCTCTTCGAGCTTGCGTGCGTTTCCGGATTTTTCGAGCGTGGATACGATGACGACGCCTGTCGGACGCGTTGCGGCCGGCGTTGCTCGCATTGACTCGCCAAGTCTGGTCTGCGGTTGTTCTGCAGCTTCGATAAGTCCTTCGATTGCAGGAAGAATTCCCAAGGAGATGAATAGAACGGAAACAAATATGCATTTCATGTGTGCACCCTTTTGCTAACATTTCTAAATTGAATGCTTAACAAAACGACTTGTTTTTGCGTGACTTTTATTATAAACGCATTTCGATTGTATAAAAGTAAAAAGTAAAAAAGCCGCAAAAAAAGTTTTCTTGAGGAATTGAAGTTTCAGGTGTTCCAAACCAATGCGGCGCACTAAGAGTAAAATAAGAAAAACAAAGACTCCTGTCCCTGCCTTCGAGGCGAGGGGAGGAGTCTTTGTTTGTTCAAAAAGGATTCAATGCTACAAATCTACTAAGTCATTCTCAAGACTGTCAATCAGCACTCATAATCCTGATAGCATCGATCATAGTTCCGTCATCCCGGTTTGCAATCTCGAGCGTGTAAGTACCGGCTTCGAGCGTATATACCACCTCCGGGTCGTCGGTGTTATCATCTGCTACAACATTTACCCAGTGCCAGAATGCTCCTCCATCAAAGTTATTGCTGTCCAGCCAGCCGCTTGTGAGGGAAGCTTCTTCACCGTCTACTGTCATAATAGCAGATGCACCCTGTATGCGTACCCAGACACCATTGCTGCCGTCGTATCCATTTACACGCAGACCGATCAGATAATTTCCGCCGGAAACTGTAAAGGAATAGGTGGCAGTTGCATCAGGCGCAGGGGAAGCGGCGGTGTTGTCACCGGCACCGTTTGCTTTGCCGATATACTGGCCGCCTGAAGCACCTGCAAGCTGCGTTAACGTCTCGAATGGCGCCGTGATATTTCCTGACTCAGCTTCAATCCACACGTATTCAGCGGGAATGGGCGGCTCCGCACGATATAGACGAATCTCATCAATATCGATGTGACTTTCGGCGCCGGTTCCGCCGGCTCTCTCGAGCCCTATTGTGATTGTCTGAATATTTGCCAGGTTCACATTGAATTGCGAAAGGCTGATGCTCCATGCCCACCATGCAGGTCGAGTCAGGTTGAGCAGATCGCCATCATAGTACACTTTCGAACTATTGAGCTTAACATAGAGTTTATCAGCCGAGTTGTCGATAGTACCATAGAACCATAATACCAGCGTTTCCGGAGAACCTTTCGTCCAGTCGCTTCCTATCTTGAGATTGGAGGTATTTGCTACAACTTCAGATTTCGAGGCGCTGGTGACATTGTAATAAAGAGGTGCTGACTGTTCACCGCCGTAAACGATCTCTTCTTCGCAGAACGGCTCATACTCATTGCCCATTCGTGAGCCGCCGTAAGTGGTATCAGTTAGACCATCAATCCAGGTATCCCAGACTGTATAAGGCTGGGTATTGTTGTAGTCTTCGAAGTTGTCAATAGTGATATAATCCGAGGTAGTGAAGCTCCAGACATCGCCTGTCCATAAAGAAGGTGCTTCAGAATTGTTGACCTCGTCGACCCGCCAGTAATATTTCGTTGTAAGCATGAGCGACAAGGGACCACAGCTTGCCTGGCTGACTGTTTGAGGATTAACTGTACCATCTATTACCGCCTGTTCATCAGTGCTGATATACACGTTGTGCTGTGAAGCTTCTCTTCCGGGACGCCAGGCAAGAGTTGTATTCCAGGGAAAACCGACTGATTCATCCTCAGGTTCGGGATCTCTCGCCCAGACAGGGATGTAGGTAAATCTGACTTCACTCAGACCTGAAATAGTCATTCCCCAGTTGGTAAGAAGTTTAATGCGAACGGATTTGACAATCGCATCGTCAAAATCAACGACAGTATTGTATTTGTATCCGTTTGATCCGGTTCCCTGTGCGAACTGCGGCACATCAGGTACCTCAGTCCAGCTCTGGCCGTCAAGAGAATATTCAACTACAACATCCTTGAAACCTGCTTTAAGCAGCATGGGATAATTGTAGTTCCAGACCAGCATCTGGTGGACCTTATAAACTTTATCGAAATCGTAGCGGACCCATACGCTGTTTGGCGCCCCTGGGTTGCTGAGCCACATTGTGGGCTGGCCATTTGAATGCAGATCCATATGGTTCGGATCCAATCCTACTTCGTTAATGGTATTAATCGGATTATAACTCCCGTAGCTGCCTGATGCGCTGGCTGTTATATCCGAAGCCGGAATTTTCGGCGCATATTCTTCGCCTGTAAAGCTCCAAACCAGGCCTTTCCATGTACCCGGAGATGAAGGAGCGTTAACTTCATCGACTCGCCAGTAATAGACTGTATCGTATGCCAGTCTGCCCGGACTTAGATTGTTGACATCCAGACCTTCAAACAAAGTTGCACTAAGGGGATCGGCAAGTGTAGCGTCGTTGACATCGTTAAAATCAGTACCGATGAATACATTATGGGCGCTGGCATACTTGCCCGGCTTCCAACTCAGGATTGGTTCGCGAGGCACATCGATTGCCACATCTTCCGGGACGGGATTGCTCGCAAGCTCAGGGAAACTATTGGGGAACTTCCAGGTTGCCGCTCCCTCTTCTCCAGCGGCGACAGGGTCCAGTCTGATGGCTATTGAACCATCGGTATTAACACTATATAGTATATAGCGGCCGGCGTAATTGACCGATTCAAAGGATATACCCTTGGGATCTGCCAGACCAGGTACCGGTATGAAGCTGGCGTCGTTCAGGAACAAGTCATCAGTTGCGGCCGGGTCACAGTTGAGTATGAAATTCTGGTGCCGCATGTAATGATCCTCTAATGGTACCGGCATAAACGAAACGGAATCCCCTCCTGCAAGTCCTTCAACGATGTTCCATAGGCCCTCTGGTGTTTGGTCACCGTCCTGAACCAATAGACAATCTCCGTTAGTACCTGTGCTCACCAGAAAATAACCAGGCATATCGTAAGATTCAAGCGCAGTGGTATCTTCTGGAATGACAATGTCCTGGGCCTGAACTAATCCAGCCAGACACAAGAATAATACGATAACAATAACTTTTTTCATACACATAATCAATCTCCTTCAAAAACATCGATAATAAATTTCTGTACGTTGCTATACATTTGCGCATATATGCAAATCCGGTACATAAACCGTCAATTATAGCTGTTCTTGGCTCCTGAAGACTGAGAAGTGACGCGAATGCCAGTTATACCATCCGCCTGGAAAAAATCGGCAGGGATAATCTTAGTTCTTAGACAAGAAGCGGCGGGATATAATGCTGTCAGTCTTGTTCGGCTGGATAATAAGAACATATCAGCACTCCTCAATAGTCAAAAAGGCAGGTTCCGGTAACCTGCACATCCTGCACATATTTTATAGCACATTTGCGACCCGCCTGTCAAGTGAAATAAATCTCAAACTTAAGGCTTTTCTCATAAGGTTTGCCGGAGCAAATCTTTGCGTAGCCAAAAACATGTAATTTATTGCCTCGGTAAGCCCCGTCAATAAGCGATAAGGAACGAACAGGCAAAATGGGTATTCAGAGGCATTGCTCGCAATGCTTATCGCAGGTTCTTGAATGTGCCCGGCGATATCCCGAAAATTCGCTTGAATACCCTGGAGAAATGAAAGGGATCACTGAAGCCGAGTTCGAATGCAATTTCCTTCACAGAGGAGTTCGGAAGTTGGAGTCTTTGCGCGGCGTGGTTCATTTTCATGCGCATCAGGTATTGATAAGGGCTTCGATTGTCGAATCTCTTGAAGAGTCTGCACAGATACGCACTGTCGATATGACATTCTTCGGCAATCTGCTCGAGGCTTCGAAGATTCATAAAATTCTTTTGTATTATTTCCCTGGAACTCTGATAAGTATAAAAAGCGGCTGAAGTTCGCGAATTCTCGACGATTGAAGTCTCGGCAATTTTGAAAATAAGCTGCTCCAGAATGGCTCTGCATAAAGACAGCGTGTACCGGCTGTCCGTCTGGCCGTTCTTGATAAGGTTCTCAAAAATCTGAAGGATTACATCAGGCGAAGCAACCTGCACTACGTGTCCCGGAGCCGGTCCGAACTTGCGAAGCATTTTCGAAGCCTCAGGACCGATGAAATCGACAAAATACTTGACGAGAGGGTCCTCTGCTTCTGTAGTGATAACATGCGCAATACCGGGTCCGTAGGAGAAAATCCTTCCGGAAAAAAGGCTGTATTCTGTGTCTCTGAGCACAACAGATCCCTTGCCTCTCGCGACGAATTCGATGGAATAGAACGGAAAGTCCGTGCGGTCGATTCGGTAATTGGTTCCGCAGTTCTCGCGCCCGCCGCAGACAACCTTCAGCGCATGATGCTTCCGAGAATGCGCATCGAGGTAGAAACGGTTCGCCTCCAGCAC
>JARRRJ010000149.1:0-8038 GCA_037380865.1 Sedimentisphaerales bacterium | reverse complement strand
ACGTAACGCTATGGACGGCATAAGCATGCTGCAGACCTTCGAAGGAGCAATGGGAACGATCGACGAAGCGCTGGTTCGTATGAGACAGTTAGCTGAACAGGCCGCGACTGGTTCGTATTCCACAGAGCAGCGAGCTACTATGGATAACGAGTTCGATGAAATGGCAGCAGAAATCAATCGTATCGCCGGTGCCACTGCGTTCAACGGAAACAGGCTCCTCAATAGTGCGACAGCTTCGATAGCGATTCAGTTCGGTGCCGCGACGACTGACAAAGTCGATGTCACAGGCTGTGATGTTTCCAGCAGCGCGCTGGGTCTTAACTCCGCGAGTATTGATACTGTAGCTCATGCGCAGTCTGCTCTGGCAACTATCGCCTCAGCGATTACCACAAAAGATACCGCTCGTGCAAGGTTCGGATACAAGATGAACCGTCTGGAAAGTACCGTATCGGTCATCAACAATCAGGCCGAAAACCTGATGGCCGCGGAATCTCGTATTTCTGACGTCGATGTAGCTACGGAAATGGCCGCATTGACCAGGACGCAGGTTCTCGCACAAGCCGGTGTATCCATGCTGGCCCAGGCAAACACTGTGCCCCAAATGGCATTAAGTTTGCTAAGGTAACTTTACCGGTTTTCAATATATAATGGCTTACCGGGGAGATATCTGGATTTCCCAAGACAGACATCTCCCCAGAAAAGTCATGCATACATGATCAACCATAATTATCGGAAAAGACTATGAAGGGAATCGGAGCATACCAGGATAATGCAGTTACTACACAGAGCAGGGGAAGACTCATTGTTCTGCTCTATGAAGGGGCGATCAAATTCCTCAAGCTTGCAATAAACGAATTGCAGGCCGGCAATAATCAGGGGAAGGGACATTATATTAACAAGGCTCAGGATATAATTAATGAGCTTAACGCCGTCCTCGACATGGAGGCTGGAGGTGAAATCGCTGCCAACCTTCGCAAGCTGTATTTATTCATGAATAAGCGATTGGCTGAGGCAAATATAAAGCGGGATCCTCAGATGATTCGCGATGTAATAGGTCTGATGGAAGAGCTTAATGAAAGCTGGAAGGCTATTTCAGGCTGAGACACAACCCAAATAGATTTCGGAGTCTGATTCGACAGATATTTAAGGATTACATAATGCTTTTGGCGAGAGAGATTATGACGTCGCAGGTGATTTGTATTCACAAGGATACGCCTGTTTTCGATGCGGTGGACCTCATGGTAACAAATAGTATCACAGGCATTCCTGTCATCGAGGATGATTCTGCACTTGTCGGGATTCTCTCGGAGCAGGATGTTCTGAGATTGTTTGAGACTTACGAAGATGAAAAGAGCAAGACCGTAACCGATTTTATGACCCAGCCTGCCATTCACTTCGAGGAGAATGAGCGTGTGGAAGATATTTGCTCGTGTATGATGCAGAATTCGATAAGACGGGTTCCCATAACCTCAAATGGCAGGGTGGTGGGAGTGATCAGCAGGTCGGACATCCTGAAACAAATCCTGAATCTTGGGCATAAAAATTTAGTGCAATCGTAAAAATCATTTGAAAGACAAGTATAGACGCACGGCCTGGCAGAGACGCAAGACCGTGCGTCTCTTTATTTAAGAGAAAATCTTCCCTGCAAATGGCGCAAGTATGCGATTTGGTGTTTCTGCAAGGATTAAGATTGACAGATAAAATCCAAAGCTGTTATAATTCTGAAAGTCACAAACAAAGCGCCTGTAGCTCAATTGGATAGAGCGTCGGTCTACGGAACCGAAGGTTTCAGGTTCGAGTCCTGTCAGGCGTAGTTTCAAATCCACAAAAGACAAGCGGTGAAAGTCATTGTCAAGAAGTGTCTAAACACTCTGAAAATAAAGAACTTACAGCAAGTGAACAACAAGCGGATTCATTACAAAACAAGCCTTCAGAAGTGCCAACCAGCGACAACTCCAACACAATCGAAGTAAGCGATTCCGACAAGCTGGACAACAAGCTCACAATAAACGATCCGGATTTGTTTTCAATTATAGAAGCATGGTCTAAATTACCTAAGGAGATAAGAACAGCGATCCTGACGATTGTCCGGGCCGCTGTTAATAAAAATGAAAGTTAATTGAAAAAAAGAGAAGCGATTATCAAACGAAAAATCCCCAGCCGGGGCCTCGCGGCACGTACTTACGCCGCTCAGAAAATTTTTAAAAATTTTGAACTATTTCAAAATTGAAATAGGAGTATAAAAATGTCACACGAACGAAGTGAGGTGCTAAACGGATGGCGGACACTTGATTTGCCAATTGTGGTAACTACGTATTTTTTAAAAAATGTTACAGAAAGTCTCAAAACAGTAGAAAAACCTTAAAAAATCAAAAAATATTTAATATTTTAGTGGCAGAGTCTCTCCAGAACGTTCACATTGTTCACTATGTTCACTGGGTATTGTCAATATTCTGCCCGGTTCGGTCGTCGTAATTCCAGAGGTGTTTTTTAAAATCAAAATTCCAAGGTTCCCGGATTTTAAATACCCGAACAGATTCCGGTAGGTCGATGAAATATTCATCGGTATCGTCAAAATAAACGGTTATACCGTTCTTTAGAATATACTCCGCTTTATCACCAGTTATACCCAAGTGGTTGTAAAAAATGCCAAGTTCATTGAGTTCATTCCTGATATTTATTTCATTTTCCGCAGTTTGCTCCCGGTTGGTGATAATGTGAATCTCCGCAACGTCTTTCATAGCATTTGTCATCAGGGAAAAGAACTTTGTGCAATATGTGATTGTTTCGTCTAAGTCTATTCCGATTTTGAGTAATTTGTTGCTCACTTATTATTACGAAGAAATAAAAGTTATTTTTGTGTATCCGAATTTATTTCTTGATGAAATCCTTTTACAATCCAACAATACATGGGAGCAATTATCCATCTTATGATTCCGTAAATTAGCCAAGAAACAACAACAGATGCAATGCCCACGATAAAAGGTTCGATAGCTTTTGGATCACCTTTTATCAATATAACTATTCCTATAATGAAAAACAATAAAATAAAGAGCATTGAGAAAAGAAGAGTAATTCTTTTAAATCCACGTGTATGTCGTCAGCAAAAGTGAGACAATTAAGCCTCTAAATTAGAGGATAAATCCGCCCCAAAAAACATATTTATCGAAAAAATGAGACTCTTGACCAAGAGAACCGGCTAATACAAACCCGGCAGGAAAAAATTGGCAAATAAATCTGATTTCAGGTTTTATAAGCAATATTTGCAAGGCAAGCGTTTCGTCGGTACAATCAGACAAAGTGTTTTTACTGTGTATAGAAAAAGAAACATAAAAAATGTTTTTTGAAAGGAGATAAAGATGAAAACGAGAACCCGTCTTGTGATAATACTCTCGCTGGCGCTTACATCGCCTGTCGCTATGTTGATGATAGCCAAACAGGCCAGAGCGGGACAGAATTCTGCTTTACGCAGGCCGCAGGGACCAGGTGATATCTACACTGCCGCAGGTTTTCCCTGTGTAACTGCTCATAGCACAACGCGAGCATTGTTCGCTTCATATAACGGTCCGCTCTATCAGGTCATGCGTGATTCGGACGGCAAGACGTTGGACATTGGCGTCGTTCAGCCCAGCGCATCACCGGTCCCGGATGCAGGCGGATATGCGGATGCGCCCGCACAAGATGCGTTCTGCGCAAATACAGTCTGCTGGATAACAACAATCTACGACCAGTCAGGTAAAGGCAATCACCTTTACCAGGCGCCTCCGGGAACATTCAGGGGTCCGGCAAAGGGCGGATTCAATACCCTGCCCATTGCAGACATGGCGCCAGTTACGATCATGGGCCACAAGGCCTACGGAGTTTACATAATGCCTGGTATGGGTCTGCGCAACAACAATGCAACCGGTCTTGCAATCAACGACGAGCCGCAAGGTATTTACATGGTTTTCGACGGTACGCACTACGACAGCGGCTGCTGTTTCAATTACGGCAATACGTCGACGAACAGCCGGGCCGTGGGCACTGGTACCATGGACACAGTTTACTTCGGTAACGCAACTGCATGGGGCAGCGGCAGCGGTCCCGGCCCGTGGATCATGTCTGACATGGAAGCCGGCCTGTTCTCCGGATATAGCGCCAGGCAGAACGTTGACGACCCGACAATCGATTCCTGGCGCTTCGTGACAGGGACCGTCAACGGCGGCGGGGGAAACCAGTGGGAGATACGGGGAGGAAACGCACAGAATGGTGACCTCACGACCTTCTACAAAGGAGCGCGCCCTGGTTCACGTGAAAATAGTAACTACTTTCCGATGCACAGGAAAGGAGCAGTTCAACTCGGCAACGGCGGCGACAATGGCAACGGCTCAGCAGGCACTTTCTATGAAGGCGTGATCACTTCAGGATATCCGACAGATAACGCCATAAATACTGTGCAGGCCAATATCGTAGCTGCCAGGTATGATGTACCAAGGATTAGCCTGTCACGTGTCACTACCTTCACTCCGAAATCAACTCAGGACGTCACTGTTACGTTTGCAAATACCACAGGAGCACCCGCGACAGATGTTAAGCTGAGCATTACCACACCCACAGGATGGACTTCCATTGTATCGGGCTCAACTGACTCATCAAAAACATTTACTGACTCAATTGCTTCAGGCGCGAAGGTGAGCGCGACCTTCAAGGTCACCTCATCGGCAACAACCGGTGCCGGCTACTTAAATGGGAAGGCCGAATGGAAAAACTCGACAACCAATCTGATGCAATCCGAGACGATTGCCCAGAGAACGCGAAATGTCTTTCCAGTCAAAATCAACGAGGTCCGCTTAGGCGCCGGTAGCAACCCAACCAATCAGTTTATCGAACTCTACAACGCCAGCGATAGCGATGTAGATATCTCCAACTGGAGCATCATCAACACTAAGAGCGAGTGGGCCTCGGTCAAACTGGCGACTATGCCGGCCGGAACGAAACTTGCACCCAAAAGTTTTTACCTGCTCGGCTTGTCCGGCTCAGGTCTGGCAGCACCATCAAGTGCGGGCAAAACCACAATCAACGTTCTAAGCACGACCGGCTTTGAAGTCGGCCAGAAGATTGAAATCGAAGGCGAGACACGTGCGATTGCAGGCATTGGTACACCAGCCGCTGCCATGACGACAGTTTTTATCCCTGTTTCCACGGGACCATGGCTGACTATCCCCGCCGGCTCGACAAACCTGCCCGTTACGAACGCGACCGGCTTCGAGGTTGGTCAAAAGATCGGTATCGATATAGGCGGCAATTACGAAGTAGCCACTGTCACCGCAGTAGGTAAGGCGGCCACGCAAACTACCCTTTCATCGGACGCGAAAGCGGGTGACATCAACATCAGGCTCGCAGCCAACTCCAACATGACGGTCGGCGACACACTGACTGTGGGAACCGGCGGACGCAGGGAATTCGTCAAGGTCAAGAGGGACGCAGGGAATTCGTCAAGGTCAAGAGTATCGTCAATGTCAGTGCGGCTCCAAGCAGAGGTGGACGCGGCGGATTCGCCGGTAGAGGTAGTGCCGGAGGTGGGGAGATCGAACTGGCCGAACCGCTTGAGTTTGACCATATGTCCGGCGTTGATGTTTCCGACGTCGGCACAGGAATCAGTATTTCACCAGCGACACGCTTTCCCCACAAGAGTGGAGACGCGTTGCAGGCGCTGGGAAGCGGTATAACACTTGAAAGCGCATTGGACAAGAGCCACGAGTATGGAGCAGCCGTGATAAATCCCTTGGTAGATACAGCAGGTTACCAGGGACCTCCGGCACCGAATCAGTGGTTCGGAAATCCGCTCTCTGCAAGCGCCGGCTCGATTGCTCTAATGGATAGCAGTGGTGAAGCAGTCGTTGACGCTATCGTTTATGGATCACAGCAGAGCAGCTCAAGTGCGAACGGAACCATCACCAGCCCAGAGATTGCGACGCTTGAGGGTGACCAAAGTCAGGGCGGCTGCATCGTAGTGGCACCCAGTTCCGGTAGAGGCGGCTTCGGCAGGCGAGGTGGTTCTAACGCCGGTGATACCAATAAGAGCTTAGGTCGCTTCCCTGACGGTGCCGATACCGACAGCAACTGCAATGATTTTCTCGTGCAGACTAACGGCACAAGCCTCTCAGTTGCTTCGGCGGCAGGCGCCAACAATATAAAAGTAGCCAGCGTCGAAGGCTTTGGCGCCGGACAGGAGATTATAATTGGAAACGGTGCGAACCGAGAGAGAGCAGTTATCGCGACAGTTGGCACAGCGGGCGGCACGAGTTTGAGCAGTGCCACAGAAGCCGGCGCGACAATTGTCCCGGTTGCCAGTGCGGCAGGCTTTAATGTTGGTCAGACTATTAATATTGGCAGCGGCTCACAGCTCGAGACGGCGGTTGTTGCATCCATCAGCGGCGGTTTTGTTCGTGGTCGAGGCGGCTTCGGATCTCGAGGTACAAGAGGCGGCCAGACCGGCGACATTACAATTACTGTTACCTCGCCACTAAGATTCGCGCACGCGGTGGACGCACAGGTTTCCGGTTCCGGTATCACCTTTACTGCTTCACTAACAAAGGCGCATAACACCGGAACACAGGTCGCCGGCAGCGATCCGACGCCAGGTACACCCAACCAGTATAGCAGGAGACGGTAACGTGCGCTTCAGCCTGAATGAATGAGTGATTCTGGTTTTCTATTTATGGACTATAATTGTTAGATTTGACTTTATGGAAGGTAAATATTGATGTTTAGAAAATGCATAATAATAAGCTTCTGTCTTACAGTTTCGGCTGTGTTCGCACAAACGACGAGTGGGGTATTGAAATCACGGGCGGCAATTCTCTTGGCATGGCGCAACAGAAACCCGCACAGATTGAGCTATTCGCCGGCGCCGAGAACGTCAGTCAGCTCGCTTCCGGCTACCAATCCGTACAAAAGGAGGGTGACTCGATTTTGGCAAAGGCCAGTTTGGCAGGCGATGGCGCCGCTGCTTTTGAAGTCGAGGACCTCTGGAAAGTCTCGGGCAATGTGTTGTCACTCAGTCGTAACGTAAGTGTGACCGGTACGGAGCCTAATGCCGGATTCTATTCAGCTATCCGGCTCTCGACTGCGCCTGCTATCAAGTGGGAGGATGTGAACTGTCTTATTCCCGGCTTACTGTATGGCAAGTACGGCGGTCGTTTTAATTATAGTGCGAAACGCTTCACGATACGCGAGGACAATCTGTCGGCTCCCCTATTTGCAGTATGGTTCCCGGATGGAAACTGGGCGGCAGTGCTGAATCCATCGCCGCGAGGCGATACCACCCAGGCGGAAACTACTGCTTCAGCCGCAACGCCCATTATTGACGAACAAATCCAGTTTGGTGCACTGGGCTCGCGTGAAGTTCCCGAAGGCGGAGTTGATTTAGGCTTCTGGCTTCCGGGCACTACCATTGAGTCCGGACGCGGATTCGGAATGAGAAGAGGTGGAACAACAGCAACTCCGACTATGCAGTGGCGCTATCATCCGGTAAAGGCAGGATTTGCGCAGACTTATCAGGTCAGGTTCCGCTTCGGAAAGAGCGAGACTTTTCGCGACATGGAACGTCAGTCCTGGCGATGGGCATGGGAGAGTCTCAATCCCAAAATCACACCTGTGGACGTCGAACTTATGCGTTATGCGCTCGTTGATCACCTGGCCGACCGCGTCGTGGTTATAGATGACCGGGCAGGCATTCCCTTCGTAATCGATGCAGTATCGGGCAAACCCGGTTCTTTCCGTCCGGGCGGCCGCCAGAGGGAACAGCCAAACAACGAAGTAGCAAATTGGGCAATGAACCACAACATTGACGCAGATCCCGCGGCAGATGAATTGGCACTTTGGCCGAAGATCGTCATGGGTTTCTGCGGCAAGAACGTTGAAGTTGCAGATCAATTGCTGATCGAAGCCGACCGTGATCCGGGTCCGCGTGGTGAAAGGCTGCGCAAGCTCGGCATGACGATCATCGAGAGCATGATTCGCATCGTCCCGATGGCGCCTTTTCCCGCGGGTGAGG
>JARRRJ010000148.1:0-5466 GCA_037380865.1 Sedimentisphaerales bacterium | reverse complement strand
GTAATTCTTCAAATTTCATCGCAACAATATATCATATTCGACATTTTATTGCAATATCATTAAGAAAAAAGTGTATTTTATACGATATGAAGCATCGCGATAAACAGATTTGGAATCGAACCGAAATTATGTTATTATGGTTTAGGTGGTTGATTTCGTTCTTCGCAGCGAAGCGCTGCTTCGCAGAGTAGAATTTGCAGCCTGACGTAATTGAAGTTAGATAAAAAACGAATTGAATGGATAAAGATAACCCTTTCTTTAAAAAACAGGCACGTATACCTGTCGCCGTAGCTCATGGCGGCGGAGCATATCAAAATACTTTAAAAGCACTCGAATCCGTCCCCCTTGAAAATGCACGAGGCAAGCGTGTGCTGCTCAAGCCAAATGCAGGCAGGCTTGGCAGGCCGGGAAAAGGTGTGACGACACATCCTGAAGTTGTCGGAGCGACGATAGACGCTTTTCGCCGGGTCGGCGCTGAAGTAGCAGTGGGAGAAAGCCCGATTACCGGCGTGAAAACAATGGATGCTTTTGAAAGCACAGGTATTGCTGAAGAAGCGCGTAAGCGGGATTGTCCTTTGATTGATATGGACGTAAGACCATGCGTTGAGATGGATATTCCCGAGGGTCGCGTTTTGCATAAACTGAAGTTATGTGCTGATGTGTTGGAATTCGACTATATTGTCTCGATTCCTGTGATGAAAATGCACATGCATACTGACGTAACGCTTTCAGTGAAGAACATGAAAGGCTGCCTGTGGCGGCGAAGCAAGGTTCAGCTTCACATGCTGCCTCCCATCGAGGGAAGCGACGATAAGCCGATAAATGTTGCTATCGCTGATATGTCTTCAGTGCTCAAACCGCATTTGGCGATTATCGACGGGACTGTAGGTATGGAAGGTCTTGGGCCAAGCGCTGGAGAGCCGAAAGCTCTCGATTGTATTGTAGTGAGTGCCGATGGATTAGCTGCTGACGCGGTTGCGTGTCAATTGATGGGAACCCGCGCTGAAGATGTTGCTCATCTTCGATTCGGTGCGGAACGTGGATACGGCGTGATTGACATTGAAAAAATGGAAATCACTCCTGATAACTGGCGGGACTGGTGCAGTGAGTTTGCTTTTCCTCCTCAGAATCTTTCGATTGAGTTTCCCAATGTCACTGTATTCGATAATAAATCTTGCAGCGCGTGTCAATCTACTCTTCTTATGTTTTTGAAAGAATTTGGGGACAGGATTTTCGATTATCTGCCCGAAGGGGAAAGATTGAATATCGCAATAGGCAAGGGACATACTGAATTGCCTGAAAAGACTCTCTGTGTAGGAAACTGCACCGGAGGATTTAAGAAGAAAAATATGTTTGTGCCCGGCTGCCCACCTGTGGCGAGCGAGATTCTGAATAAGCTTACAGGAAAAACGACACTTCATCCAAGGTGACAGCTTTTCTTCGCGAACTATTCACACAAGCGGAAACAGGCGCGAGAGAAGCAGAGTAAAACCGAACGACATTGTTCCTACCACCGCTGCAATAACTGTCCATGATTTAAGTGCTTCAGTTTCGGTTAAGGCACCCATTCGTGCGACGATCCAGAAGCCGCTGTCGTTCATCCATGAGCCAACCAGCGCTCCGCCTCCGATGGAGAGAGCCAGGTACACAAAATTGCAGCCCAGGATTTCCGTGGTAAGTCCCATTGCAGCGAACATTGTCGAGGTTGTAATCATCGCGACTGTGCTGGAACCCTGAGCAATCTTGAGCAGCGACGCTACAGCGAAAGCAGCGATGAAAATCATTAAGCTTACATTCTGCCCGGAGGAAGCGAATGCGCTTTGTATATATGCTTTAATTCCCGCTTCCTGAAGCATGGCGCCGAACGCGCCTCCGCCTGCTGTGATGAGAATAATAATTCCGCCGCTCATCAGGGACTGGTCCACCGATTTTGTCAGCTCACGCAGAGAAATCTTTCTCTTCCATACAACGAGGAACATCGAAATAACTGCTGAAAGAAACAGTGCCAGGTTCGCATTTCCCAAAACTGCAGTTATATCTGCTGCTTTTTGTGCAGGTCCGACCTGTTTGTCGTCACCGAAGACATTTGCTTTTATTAATTCCTGTGCAAGTACCTCGTCATCAGCCGGGTTTTCTCGAATTTCTGCTTCCTGAATTTTCGCTGTCAGCTCCTGTACATCTCCAAAATCGGAAAGAATTTTAGCATTCACAAGTTTTTCCGCCAAATCTCTGGCGTCTTTTTCATTTCCTTCGATTTGTGCATTCAGGATTCTCGGAGTAAGTGTGTTGACATGCTCTGCTCTCGCAAAAACGTTGGCAATTGTATTGGTCGAGATTAAAATTACAGGAAGCAGGACGGGCAATAATGAAAGCCAGAGAGGTGGAAGTTCAGAATCGGGAATCGGTTCAGGTTCCGGCTGGCCGCTGTAAGAACGCATCGGAACATTCACAAAATGATTTATTATCCTGCAAAAGATCATGGCTATGACAGCAGTCGGAATTCCGACAATGACTCCCATGAAAATCATAAGACCAAGGTCGATACCGAATTCATTTGCGATAAACAGAGGCCCGGGGGTCGGTGGGACAAGCGTGTGCGTGAGGGCGCCTCCGGCGCATATTGCCATAAGATAAACCATGTAGTTCTTGCCGGTTCGTTTGTACAGTGACCTTGCAAGTGGAACCAGAAGATAAAAAACTGTGTCGAAAAAAACCGGGATTGAGAGGACGAATCCGCTGCCCATCAAAGCCCAGGGCGTTCGCTTTTCGCCAAGCAATCTCAGAAACGCGCGTACAATCCTGTCAGCTGCGCCACTATCCATAAGGCATTTTCCGATAACAGCGGCCATCGCAATTACAATTCCGATACTGCCTACAACTGTTCCGAAAGCCACTGCGACCCTCGTCATCTTTTCAGAAAGCACACCAGGGGAAAGCAGGCTGACAACCATAGCTGCGGTGATCAATGCTATGAAAGCATTGACACGCAGGACGATTATCATGCTGATAACAATTATTACGCCGATGATGAGGATAAGCAGTGGGCTCATTATTTTCTGTCTCCTTTTGTTAAAGAAAGAAAAATTGTAGGGTGAGGTTCTGTCCCACCAATTTGATGAATCCAATAGTGGGGTAGAACCCCGCCCTGCTTATAAAACTCATATTGTCTTATGAACCATTGTATTTGGCAAAAAGTAATTGATTATTTGCAATTGGTCAAGATTTATTCAGCGGAGATTTTGTTTTCTTCTTTGAGTTTTCCCGGCAGAAAGAATACGAGGGGGATAATGAATAACAGAATAATTCCCAAAATAAATTCTGTGCCGTTATAGGCCATCAGTGTAGCCTGCTGATTTACACCGAAATTTGCGGCTGCTGAAGCAGCCATCGATGCAGTGTGAGGAGTCATTCCTCTCTGAACGAAACCTGCTGAAATTCCTTTATGAAGAGCAGTATAAACAGGATTTAGTGCGCTGATATTTTTAACCAGGTTAACCCGATGCATTTGCGTGTAATTGGCGACCAAAGTAGCTATCATAGCATAACCTATGTTTCCGCCTACAAGTCGTGTGAGAGTGTAAATACTGGTAGCGTGTGTCATGTCTTTCTTTTCGATACGGCTCAGTGAAGTGCTTGTCATTGTCGGAAACATGAATGCCATCCCCGCACCGAGAACAAGGAGAGAAGGTACAAGACTCCAATATCCAACCTGCAATGAAAGTGCTGCAAGCTGATAATACGCCCAGAACATAATAATAATGCCAAAATTGATGAGTATTCTCGAATCGACATATTTCAGCAGCCATCCTGCAAAGGGCATCAGTGCAAGCAAGCTTAACGCACGCGGCATCACAACAAGACCAGACTGATAAGCGGAATAACCGAGCAGGTTTTGTGTAAATTGAGGCAAAATAAATACTGTTCCTATTAGTGAAATTCCGAAAACCGCTCCGATAGCAGAACCTGCCGCAAGAGGCACATTCCGAAGCAGCTTTATATTAATAACAGGCTCTGAATTATACAATTCCCATATAACAAAGGTAACGAACGAAACAAACGTCACCAACGTTCCAAAGCGGATGAATCTTGATGCGAACCAGTCATATTGCCGGCCGCGTTCGAGAACAATCTGCATTCCTGTCACGCCAACCGAAAGAAGGATTATCCCGAACCAGTCGATTTTCTTAACGCCGCGCTTAAGATATGCAGGATCTTTCAAAAACGCGGCTGCCAGAAGCAGTGCTGGAATGCTTGCGGGGACATTGATATAAAAGATCCATGGCCAGCCATACTTGTCGGTCAGGTAGCCTCCCAGTACAGGCCCGATAGCAGGAGCAAGTACTACGCCCATTCCGAAAATTGACATGGCCATACCCTGCTCTTCTATAGGAAAGGCCTCGCGTAAAATTGCCTGCGAGACTGGAATGAGAGCGCCTGCGCCAAATCCCTGGATTGTTCTGTAGATAATCATTTGAGTAAACGTTTGAGACGTCCCTGCAAGAATTGACCCTGTGATGAATATGACAAGAGAAAGCATGTAAACTCTTTTTCTGCCCAGCACGGAGCTCCACCAGCCTGCCATGGTTACCATGATTATTTGTGCTATGCTGTAACTTGTCGCGACCCAGGTGATTGATGAGAGGTCAACGCTGAATGTGCCCATCATGTGGGGCAAAGCTACGTTCACAACTGTAATGTCCATAACAGCCATGAAGGTGCCAAAAATCACTGTGAATGCTATTATCCACCTGTTAGTTTCCTGATTATTATTTCCCACTCTTTTCATGGGCTTTACTATTCGGATATTGTGCTATTGTCTGGCGGCATCTTAATACTGTTTGGCTCGGTGATATTTTGAGGAGCTATCCATGAAGTATAAGGCGGCTTGTTCACCAAAGCCATTGAAGGCGATTGCAGCTGGTTCGATATATCGACTTCAGGAACCACCGACATTCCAGGGACGATGTAATATTTCTGCAGGTCAGGCTGCTCATCGAAAACTATCTTTACGGGAATCCGCTGTACTACCTTTATATAGTTTCCGGTCGCATTTTCCGGCGGAAGCAGGCTGAATGCCGCGCCGCTCCCCGCCTGAATACTGTCGACAAAGCCCCGAAATGTCACGCCAGGGAATGCGTCTATACTGATTTTAACCTGTTGCCCCTGTTTCATGTGGGTCAGTTCCGTTTCCTTATAGTTTGCTGTTATATAAATATCCTCAGGTACAATCGCCATGAGAGTTTGCCCCGGCACTATATAATCGCCTGGCTCAACGGTTTTATGAGTGACACGTCCCGTAATAGGTGCATATATTTTCACATAAGAAAGCTCGAGCTGCGCCTGATCCAAAGCAGCCTGTGCTTGCTTTACCATAGAAGCAGCTGCCTTCTGCTGAGATTTGCTGTAAGAGACTTTTTGAGGAGCGGTTTTAGCCGCATCGAGTCTGGCCTGGGCTTCCTTTAAGCT
>JARRRJ010000147.1:0-7704 GCA_037380865.1 Sedimentisphaerales bacterium | reverse complement strand
CTCTTCCGAAGAAGGAGGCGAAAAAATCCTGTTATCAAGTGAGAGCTTTTGAGCTTTCGACCAGATGTCTTCAGCTTTCCCGTCAATAACCGGAGAATTGTCAGTGTGAGCAATGACTACAGGGATTGCCTGCATTTTCTCTTGATCTGGCGAATTCTGCGGGGGGCCCGAAATTGTACTTACTATCTGCATTATCGGCGAGAAAACAGCGCTTACAGGTGGAAAGTCGTTTATGCTTGCACTGATATTAAAATCACTCACGCTTTCATTTGTTCGTATCTCGATTGTAGTATCCTCAAAGCCTGTCGCCACGTCACCGAATAAATTCCGTATGTTCGCTGTTTCTTCTTCGGAGCCTGCGTTTACCGTTGCCATACCGGTTTGAATGCATCCTTCAAGATTAAGCAATAGCAGTTTGCTTGTATCAGGGGAAATTGCCGAAAGCTGCTTCTGCAAAGGCCCGGCGGTCAAGGCCGATTTCTGTGATTGGACAGCCGCTATCGAAGCATCGACAATTTCAGGATTAACTGAAAGTATAGTTGTATTGCTATTTTGATTCTGATAGTAGCAAAGCTGCATTCCATTGGTAAGATTTATCGTGTATTTTCCCTGCGTTTCAGCAGCTTGAGCTGCAGCAGAATTGTTCGAAACCAAACCGGTTATTGTCAGCATCTGTCCAATCAGTTGTTGTATTTGCGCAGGATTGCGGCTTGTAATCGCAACTCCTATTTTAGGTGTGTAAGAAAGTCCCTCATTATTAATTGGAAGAACATTGTTATCCGAGGGCAGTAAAAATAGTGTCACCTGCTCGATATTTGCAAAAATTTGCCTGCCGAAGTCAAGTCCTGTCATACTCTGCAGCTGCTTGCCTACCGAAGCGGCCTGAATACTGTTAACATCACTTAACGCAAAGCTGAGCAGCCCTATTGCTTCCGGCGGCACAGCCTGAAACGCATTTTTGCCAAGGTGGGGTGTGCGAATTGTATTGTACGCAATGCAGTTGGCGCCTTCGTTAAATGCTATGTTCGCTTCGAGTGCCAGACTTGTTGGTTCGATTGACAGAAAAGCTATTATGTCTCTTATGTTCTTAAAATCGATGATTCTGTCTGCCATTTGCAGCTGTGGAGGCATGTTTTCGTTCCCGACAGCCTGCACCATTTCTGTATAGGCTGCATCTAAATCTACCCAGACTGTCAGCGCATTTGACTGCCTGGCCTGCTTGCTTACCTGTACGAACGACTTATTGCTCGAAGCCAGTGTCGGCTCATTAGTGATGTGCTTGTATTGTTCGACGCACCATGTCAATTGACCGGCCTCGAAAGCAGGCGGACTTACTATTATATATGTAGAATCATCGTAAGCGGCTCCGCCCCCGTCCTGGAATTCGATACACTGCATACCTTCGATATTATCAATTGGCTTTCCCGCCAAATTGAGCGCCATCTGGAGCAAACCCTTCAAAGCGTCACTCTTTCCGGGAAACAAAACGACAATAGCAGGAGGAGTGCCGTCTGTCGGAATCCCGGTGATACCTGCCCCCATGCCCCGTATTTTCTCAAATTCAGCAATCATGTTTGGATTGAGAAGAGCACTGACGATATTAGCAGCGCCTGCTTCCTGCTGCGGCCCTGCGCCTGTATTTCTGCCGATAAGAGCCAACGGATTTTCAAGCGGGCTGCCCTTGAGCATATTAAGTATAGTCTGGATTTGTTTGCCGGGGTTGCCTATCTCCACATAGAGTAAAGTATCAGGAGGCATAAGGGCAGCCGGGTCAGCATTGGTTAAGTTTTCAAGGAGCGGCCTTACCTTCTCTACGATACTCGTCTGGTCGCTGAAATCCGCTACTAATCGCTGGAAGTCACTCTGAGCCAGCTTGTCATTCCGGAGCTTCATATAGCACATGCCCTGTCGATACAAAGCCTGCGCGACAAGGTTCTTCTGCGCCGAATTGTCATCTATGACTTGTTGATAGATTTTTATAGCGGCTTCGAGGTCGCCGTTTATCTCTTCCGCGTACAGACCTTCCTGAAGCAGAACACTTGCTTGTTTCGGCTGGGAAGCAATTGCTGCAGGCAGCATAGTTAATAACAGTAAAATGATTAAGACTTTACATCCGGCTTTTGTGATTCTAATTTCTTTCATAACAATGCTCCTTTCACAACACATTACCATAAAACGGTTTTCTTTTACAGTGATAACAATAAAATTACTGTTATAATACGACTATTGTGTAGCAACTTTGAAAGAGATAATGTATGAGAAAATCGATATACTTATTCGGTGTGCTTCTTATATTTTCGATCGTGCTGTTTGCGGCAGGGATTCTTACCTCTGAACATGAAAAGCACAGATGGGTCTTTGTCTATTACATGTCCTATGATAATGACCTTAACGCTCACGGCCAGAAGATTCTCAGCGAGCTTGCGAAAGGAATTAAGAGCAAAGACATCGCTGTAGTAACGCAGGCAGATTTCAGCGACCTCAAAGGCATGAAGCGGATAGAACTTTACAGCACTAATGGAAAGTCAGTAAAAAGAAAGGAATCTTCAGTAAAAAGCGAAAACAGCACGGACCCGAACGAACTCGTAAACTTTTTCGACTGGGTGCGCAATAACTGGAAAGCTGATAATTACTGCATAGTTTTCCTAGACCATGGCGGCTCGCTTAACAACATGTGCAGAGATGACAGGCCGACATATAACCAACAAGAAAACTGGAAAGTATCGTCTGAGGGAAAATGGCTTCCATCTTCTGAGGTCGGCAAAATAGTTGCTGATTTTAATCGAAGCGTCGACGGAAAGGTAAGGTTGCTTTTCCTCCAGCAGTGCGGACGCGGCTCGATTCAGAACCTTTACAGTTTTATTGATACGTCAGAATATATAATGGCTTCCCCAGTTATAGTCGGCGCGCCGAATACTTACTATGCGCAGACCCTTCGAGCTGTCTCGAATGATTTCAATCTTACAGGCGACGCAATCGCCAAAACAATTATGCGAGAGGACAGGGATTATACAATTTATACTTTGTTGGACTGCAATGAGCTGAAAAATCTTCCCGAAAAACTCGCGCCTGTCTTAGGCGCGTTTGCGAAGGGTAAAAATCTGTCACTGCCCAAACAATGCAAGCCTTTGTTCGATAATAAGGACGAAAAATTTTATGACTTGAACTCGTATTTCGAAGCGCTCGGCTCCGCGAACGAAATCGGAGAGAAAGAGCTGCAGACCTTTTTCGACTGGTGCGACAATAAACTTATCGTGAGCAAGCAGATAAACGTAAACAGCGAGAGACCTCTTGATGAGTCATGGCAATCAGGCTTGTCAATATTTGTTCCGTCAGAAGAGGAGCAGCGCAGCCGCTATGATTTCCTGTCGCTGTATAAGAATACGAATCTCAAAGAAATCCTGCGACCTTAGCGTGGGCTTCCAGCCTGTGTGTTCACGGACGGGACTTGCATACCGCATTTTTTATTCGTTGATTTTTCTCCACATGCGGCCGTCGGATTGAATCAGGTAATCCGCGGCGGAAAAACTCTCGGCTCCGGCTGGGTATTCAAGAGGCACCAAATCGCTCTTTTCCCAGGCCTCCAGAATAGGCATGAGAAGGCTCCATGCTGTTTCTATACTGTCCTGCCTGGTGTAAAGAGTCTGGTCACCAAGCATACAATCGAGCAGGAGTCTCTGGTATGCTTCGGGCATCTCGGTTCCGAAAATGTCAGCGTAATTGAAATTCATTGCAAGAGTGCTCATACATCGCTTCGAGCCGGGACGTTTGGCCTGAAAATCGAGCACGATTCCTTCCTTGGGCTGAATTTGCAGAATAAGCACGTTTGGCGGCATGTAATCGAGAGCCATCGACGCGAACATTGAGTACGGAACTTTTTTGAAGGTTATTGCAATTTCCGTATCCTTTCCTGAAAGCCTTTTGCCCGTTCTAAGATAGAAAGGGACATCCTTCCATCGCCAGTTATCGATAAAAACTTTCGCGGCAACATAAGTTTCCGTTTTCGAGTCTTCAGCGACGTGTTCCTCTGACCTGTAAGGCGATACTTTCTTACCGTCTATGCGCCCCGCACAGTATTGTCCCCTGACGATAGAATTCTCAATCTCTTCAGAGCCGAACGGGCGGACAGACCTTAGAAGCTTTACCTTTTCATCACGGATACTGTCTGCGTGAAACGATATTGGCGGCTCCATAGCGGCCAGTGTGAGCATCTGGAGCATGTGGTTCTGGAACATGTCACGCAATGCGCCGCTTTTGTCGTAGTAGCTCCCGCGATGCTCCACTCCGGCTGATTCTGCGATAGTAATCTGCACGTGGTCTACATAATTGCGATTCCAGAGCGGCTCGAAAATCGCGTTTGCAAAACGAAACATCAGGATATTCTGGACGGTTTCCTTGCCCAGGTAATGGTCTATTCGATAGACCTGAGATTCCGCAAAACACCTGTGGATCTGGTTATCCAATTCCACGGCGCTTTTCAAGTCTCTCCCGAAAGGTTTCTCGACAACTAATTTTACATCAGCGAAGCGGGACAATTCGCAGGCACCAAGCTGCTCGACAATTGTGCCGTACAATAAAGGCGGTACCGCAAGATAAAAGATTATATTCCCGCCGATTTTATGCTTTTTCGAGAGTTGCGAAACTCTCGCTTTTATACTGTTATAGAATGAAATATCACTGTAGTCTCCTGTGATGTAATAAAGCTTCTTCACAAAAGAATCCAGCTCTTTCGATGACGCGCACTGTTCGTTCCGGCAGATGGATTCCTGCGCGCCTTTTCTGAACTGCTCGTCAGAAAGCTCTTTTCTGCCTGCTCCAAGGAGAAAGAAATCCCTGCTCAGCAATCCCTGCTCCGATAAACGAAACAAACTCCCCAGGAGCTTTCTGTGTACAAGGTCACCGGAAGCACCGAAAACAACAAAGCCGCTCGGACCTGCCGGCGTCTCGGTACACAAATTATCCTGGCGGATTATAGATAATCCGACTTCCTGCACAATTTGTACCCTGCAATTCTGTTAATCTTCTTCAACCGGCTCAAACTCGTCCTTATCTGCGCCGCAATCAGGACAAACCCAATCATCTGGAAGATCTTCAAAAGCGGTTCCCGGCTCAATGCCATTATCCGGATCCCCTTCAGCGGGATCATAAATGTAACCGCAAAGAAGGCATTCATATTTCATTGTCCAAGCTCCATAGATTGTTTTACATTTCCTGCAACTTTTTGCTTAAAGTAACGATATGACTATACTCCTGTTTTATTATCGCGTCAATTTTATCTTTGCCTGCTTTTTGCGAGACAGACTCTCTGAGTCCGACGTAGAAAGCAATCGAATCTTTTTCCATGCCTATAGCCATCAGCACAATATCTCTCGATGTCTCATGCCTCTCGAGCAAATCAAGCGGGTCAACCTTGATATCGAATACGTGCTGATCCGCCATAGCACGAAGATACATTTCAGCTTCGCCTTCCGGGTCGAAAACGGGAGGATCGACTTCGGGACCGGAGAGCTCCGCCTGCATCGAAGTGAAAGTCTTAAAATGGTCGTCTTCCATAGCGGCAAGATCGAGAAGAATCCCGCTTACGTCGGGAAATTTTTTTGCTGCTGCGCGGTAAAATTTCGCGCCGTTGACTTCGATTTCTTTGGCCATCTCGAATATTTCATTTGCATTGAACGGTATACTCATTATGCTTCTCCTTTACTTGCAGGCGGCGTAAACACTCTCTGACCCAATTCCCGGTCGAGCATAAACATTCCACCCGGTGCGTTTTCCATTAACTTCAACTGCTTGACCAACTCGTCGGCAGACGCCTCTTCCTCGACCTGCTCGTTGACAAACCACTGCAAAAAACTGTTAGTCGCGTGGTCTCTTTCATTTATCGCCAGATCGACAAGTTCGTTAATGAGACCTGTCACTTTCTGCTCGTGCTCGCTTACGGCTTCGAATGCCGCAAGAGGCGACTTCCATTGGATAGGAGGACCCTGTATTGCTTTGAGCAGCACCCTGCCGCCTCGCTCGATGACGAAATCGTACATTTTCATCGCGTGTGTCATTTCTTCCTGTGTCTGCACACGCATCCAGTTGGCGAAGCCGTTCAGGTTCAGCGACTTGAAGTAGGACTCCATCGACAAATAGAGATAAGCTGAATACATCTCGGCATTCACCTGCTCGTTAAGAGCTTCTTCCATTTTTTTGCCAATCATTTTTTGTCCTTTCCCCAGAGTTTTTAAGACTTTGAATCCTATTTTTCAACAAAAAATACTTTGAACTCCTATTTTTTATTCGGGCACTTTCTCAGGCACAGAAACCAGTCCAGACACTGGTAGTCGGTTCCCGCCTTATTGACCCTGTCTCTTGCGCTTCCGCACGAACCCGGCGGCGGAATAATTACGTCTTCACCGATCTGCCAGTTGGCGGGAGTTGCTATTTTGTATTCGTGTGTATATTGCATCGCAACGAGGAGCCTTTTGATCTCTTCCATGTTCCTGCCGTTGCTTAAAGGATAATACAAAATAGCTCTGACAGTTCCCTGTGGATCGATTATGAAAACTGCACGGACAGCCTGGGTTGTGCTCGCCGCAGGCTGAATCATCCCGTACTTTTTGGCTATTTCCATAGTCAGGTCGCTTATTACCGGGAAATTCACGTCGATGCCTTCCATGCCTTTGTATTTGATTTTCTCCTTGATTGTTCTGAGCCACGCAATATGGCTGAACGTGCTGTCGATTGACAGACCTATCAGGGCGGCATTCAGTTTTTTGAATTCTTCCTCCATGCTCGCAAAAGTCATAAATTCTGTCGTGCATACAGGAGTAAAATCAGCCGGGTGTGAAAAGAATATCACCCACTTGTCCCTGAAATCCTCGGGGAATTTAATATGTCCCTGAGTGGTTTCCGCCTCGAAAGACGGAGCTTTTTCACCAATCAGCGGCATTGGATTTCTTTGCTCTTCCATAACAATATCCTTTCCAAAATAATTGGGGGTGTTATTTCTTCCATAATCCATGTAAGTTGCAATACTCCCGTGCACTTACAGAATCAGCATTTATATTGAAGATAGCTTCGGGAGCTTCGCCGGGTTTTAGGAATTGCCTGTAGGCTTTTCCGTCGGCAAGCAGCTCGATCCACTCGATGTAATGCTTTTCTTCCATGGGATGTGGCACGCTTCCGATCTTGACTTTGTAGCCGCCATCGATTTTCTCGATAACTGGTACGTGCTTTTCCTTGGCCGCATCTGTTGTATTCTCAGTCATAAGCTTCATGGGCTCAGCGCAGCAAACGAGCTCACCTATGCCTCCGTGAAGCACCTCAACAATATTGCCGCATATTTCACATTTGTATACCTGTAGTCTTTCTACCATAGTTTTTCCCTTAAAATTCAATTAATTAATAATGTTTAATTCTCTGTGTTTTTCTAAAATTCTGTCCGCCAGCTTATCCAGCGATTCAAAGTCACTGTCTTTCGGAAGTCCCTTGATAATAAGAGGCTCCAGTATTTCTGCCTTCAGGTTTGACATATTCGATTTCAAGAGGTCTACAGTTTTTCCTCCCCATCCGTAGGATCCAATAATAGCGGCGACTTTTGTCTTCGGCTTCAGAATATTGGCCAGGTATGCCGCGTAAATTGCGCATGGGTGAGGACCAGCCAGAACTGTCGGAGTACCTATTACAATCGTCGCGGCGTCAACCAGTGCCATCGCGAGC
>JARRRJ010000146.1:0-11325 GCA_037380865.1 Sedimentisphaerales bacterium | reverse complement strand
GGGGGTTTTACCACAGCGTTGTTTAAAGACGGAGCAGCAGCTCTCATCGGCGCCTTTCTTGTCTGTATGGGAGCCGGAATCAGTTTCAGAGCTGCCCCCAAAGCTCTTAAGACAGGTGCAGTCGTAACTTTTACCAAATTCGGAATTGCGGTAGTAGTTGGTCTGAGCGTGGACAAAATTTTCGGCGACAAAGGGCTTTTCGATCTGTCAGCGCTTGCGATAATCGCCGCTATGGAGAATACAAATGGCGGCCTTTACGCCGCTCTGACCGGGGAGTTCGGCGATGAAAGCGATATTGGCGCAATTGCAGTGGTTTCAATGAATGACGGTCCCTTCTTTACGATGATTGCATTAGGGACCGCCGGACTTGCGAATATTCCTTTTATGGCAATGGTCGGAGTTATAATTCCCCTGCTTGTCGGGATGATTTTGGGGAACCTTGACAAAAACATGAGGGACTTTCTGACAACCGGCGGACACATGTTGATTCCTTTCTTTGCCTTTGCCCTGGGAGCGGGAATAAGCTTTGACATGCTCTTGAAAGCGGGCGTGCCGGGAGTTATTCTGGGTCTAATGACTACGTTCATAGGCGGTTTCTTCAATATCATGGCAGATAAGGCCACAGGCGGTACCGGTATCGCCGGAGCTGCAGCGTCCAGCACAGCAGGTAATGCAGTCGCAACCCCCGCGGCGGTTGCGCTGGTCGATCCGAGCCTGAGCGTACTCTCTCTCGTGGCAACAACGCAGGTTGCGGCATCGACGATGACAACGGCAATATGTGCTCCTATCCTCACATCTATCATAGCAAAGAGGAATAAGAAGAAAAATGCAGAGAAAAGCAGGTCTCTCGAAAAGGATGTTGTTTCCGAATCTGCTTAAACAGGCAGTTTTTATGAAAGTCTAAATGTGAAAATACGGCTCGACTACGGCAAAAGCGATCTGGAAATCCATCTTCCCGATAATCTTAACATTGACGTCCTGGAGTCCAGGTACATTCAGGGTTTGCCAGAGCCTTCCATTGTAGGCAGGAACGTTGTTGATAAGTACCGAATCGTACAAAACAATGCAAACGACCGCGATTCACACGCCTTTGTCGGCAAGACTAATAGCGGCAACGATGTTTGGCTTCACAAAGAATACCTAGACTGTGACTTACGCATATTGACGGGTTTCATCGAACCACATTTCTTTGCCGGCTTTTCGGGCGGCGGCAAGGCCTGCCTGCCGGGGATGGCTCTGTTGGATACGATTCTGAAGAATCACTGCCCGCAGAATATCGACCACCCGAAAGCTTCATGGGGTATTACACAGGGAAATCCTGTCTGGGAAGAGATACAGGAAGCTGTTGAAATGTGCGGCCCAAGTTTCCTTGTGAACGTGAGTATGAATCGCGATAAAAAGATAACCGGTGTTTTTGCCGGAGATACCAGGCAGGCCCATGAACGAGGCTGCGCGTTCGTGCGTGAAAACGCGATGCTCCCGGTGCGAGCACCTTATGATATCGTAATTACAAGCAACTCCGGCTATCCGCTTGACTTGAATTTGTATCAATCGGTCAAAGGAATGAGTGCAGGTGTTCAGATTGTGAAAGACAAAGGAGCAATAATTATTGCTGCGGACTGCTGGGACGGAATTCCCGATCATGGTGAGTTTAAGAGACTATTGTTCGAGGCTGATTCACCTTCGTCACTGCTCAAACATATTCGAACGCAAAGCGTCTTACTGCAGGATACCTGGCAGGCGCAAATTCTCGCCAGGATTTGTGAGAAATCTGACGTTTATCTGTTCAGCTCCAGCTTAAGCGACGACGAAATAACAAAATCAATGCTAAATCCGTGTCGGGATATCCGTGGTACAGTTGAGAGTCTAATAGCTTCTTACGGAACCGATGCATCCTTTTGCGTTCTTCCTGAGGGACCGTTGACCATCCCTTATATAAGCTCAGCTATCTAATATTCTTTATTTGATAATCACTGACGGGAAATTGGAGTGACTCAACCTGAAAGACGAATATATCAGTTTTGACTTGCTCAAATACCTGTTTTATCACGCCTGATATGTTATAATCATTTGCATCATTAGGATTAAATCATTTGAATTTCTTTCTTTTAATTTGTTTAGTATTTAGAAATTAGAATTTAGAAATTTAGAGGTTATAATAGAATTCTATGGCTAAAGAAAATGTCAGTGAAACGCTGTTTGATGAATATGGGCAGCTGGAGATAAACGCTGCGGCTCCTCTGGCAGCTCGTATGAGGCCCAGGAACCTCGATGAGTTCGTCGGTCAGAGTCATTTTCTGGGCCCGGATAAGCTCCTTACGAGGATGCTCGAAGCAGACAGGCTGAGTAGCCTGATTTTCTATGGTCCGCCGGGCGTGGGAAAAACTTCGCTCGCTTCTGTGATAGCGAATTATACTAAGGCAAAATTCCATTATTTGAGTGCGCCTTCTGCAAGTGTAAAAGACATTCGCGATGTGATCGATCTCGCCAGGAAAAGGCTTTCAGCGAAGGGAACACGAACGGTGCTTTTTATCGACGAGATTCATCGTTTCAACAGGGCGCAGCAGGACGTGCTTCTGGACGATGTGGAAACAGGTGTATTGATATTGATTGGCGCCACAACAGAAAATCCCTTTTTCTCAGTTAATTCACCTTTGATTTCGCGAAGCACAGTATTTCGATTCGAGCATTTGAGCGAGGAGGAGGTTTTGAAGCTTTTACAGGCCGCTATCACAGATTCTGACAGAGGTCTTGGCAATTATAATATCGACGCCGATAACAAGGCGCTGAAATTTCTTGCAGTGATGTCGGATGGCGACGCACGCAAGGCTTTGACCGCTCTCGAAGTGGGGGTTTTATCACAGGCTTCCCGAAACAAAAATAACAAAATAAAATTTAATCTTGAAGTCGCAAAAGAGTCGATACAACAGAAGACGATAGATTATAACGGCGCGGGCGATACGCACTATGATTTGGCAAGCGCTTTGCAGAAGAGTATGAGGGGTTCCGATCCCGATGCGACAATCTACTGGCTGGCACGAATGCTCGCCGGGGGCGAAGACATCCGATTTATTGCACGCCGTATCGCAATTTGTGCGACAGAAGACGTAGGCAATGCCGACCCGATGGCGGCAGTTTTAGCGGCTGCGGCACTTCAGATTACCGAATTTATAGGTCTGCCTGAGGCACAGCTGCCTCTGGCACAAGCCGCCATTTATATTGCCTGTGCGCCGAAATCGAACGCTTCGGCTTCTGCAGTCTGGAAGGCGATGTCGGATGTGAAAAACGAGCCAATAATGGCTGTGCCGAAACATTTGAAGGACAGTCATTACGCCGCTGCGAAGAAGGCTGGTTTCGGTGCGGATTATAAATATCCGCACAATTTTAAAGATAGTTTCGTGCCGCAGGAGTATCTTCCCGCTGGTATGAAGAAAAAATACTACGTTCCTAAGGACGCCGGGTACGAAAAAAATATAAAGCAGTATTTACAAAAACTGCAAATCTTGTTAGAAAATAATAAATCTTCGCAAAAACAGTGAAGTTAAGAAGGATAGATAAATGGATAAGGCACAATTGCGCCTACAACTAAAAAGTTGTCTGTTAAATATTGACGAGGAGCAGCGAACTGAAAAAAGCCGCCAGGCGTGCAGAAACTTGACTGGACTGTCACAGTTCAAGGAAGCTGAAACTGTGATGATGTACCTGTCACTTCCTTACGAAATAGATACGTCGGAGGCAATTCTTCACTGCTGGCAATGCGGCAAGATAGTCGCGGTTCCAAAGATTTCATGGGAACAAAGACATATGATTCCAGTGCAGATTAATTCGCTGGAAACAGGTTTTTCCACCGCAACATCGGGCCTTCGCAATCCTATTGCCGGGGTACCGGTTCCGTTCGAGGATATTGATCTGGTAGTCACGCCCGCTTTGGGATTCGACAAGAATGGGAACAGGCTCGGTCGAGGCGGCTCATATTACGACCGCTTCTTCGCGAACAATAAGCTCAGAGCCCACAGGTGCGGCTTCGCTTATGCAGAGCAGGTTATAGACTCCATCCCGGTAACAGAGCATGACAAGCCGGTGGATTCTTTAGTAACAGACAATGGAGTGATGTTTTTCAATCGTTAGAAAGGAGTATCAAATGGCTCGTATTCCACGTCCACGCGCGCCGAGGAGAAACAGGAACAGAATCTATACTATTGTGTCCCTGGTTATTGTTATTGTTATCATTGCTTATATTTACATTCCGTTCGGGCACGATGAATCTGATCCGAACAGCGCAGGACTTATTACTGCTTCCAATAGTGCTACCGTCCATTCCGATTTCCCTGACCCTGCAGAGAGCTTGCCGGCGTCTGAAGAAGGCGATGTATCTCTGCAAAGCACATTACCCGCCTGGACAAGTTCATCGAGCGGCGACAATTCAAGCGAGCCTCAGGGACAGGTTTTAGACCTGACCGATGGTGGACAGGAAACGACGCCGCAATCCGAGATAATAGGAAAAGAAGACAATTCTACTCAGCCGACTGGTGTTGGCCAGGTTACAACTGCCGCGCGACAGCCCGCTCCACAAACCACGTCCGAGGCAGCTAAGCTTATTGCTGAAGCTACAGCGCTGCTCAACCAGGGTACCAACAACATTTTACCTGCGCGCGATAAACTGAACCAGGCGCTTCGAAGCAAGACAATCAGTGCGCAGCAGGTGAAATTCGCAAAAGACAAGCTTTCAGAGCTTGCCGACGCATGGCTTTTCAACAGAATTGCTTTGCCCGGTGATACACTTTGCGAACATTATAAGGTCCAGCCCGGTGACCTCCTCAGTGAGATAGGTAAAAAACATAAAGTGCCTTACGAAATTCTTATGGAAGTCAACAAGATTTCGGATCCAAGAACACTTCAGGCCGGACAGACAATCAAGGTCATTAACGGCCCGTTCCACGCGAAGGTCTATCGTTCTACATTTACGATCGATGTCTACCTGCGGAATACTTACGTGCGCACGTTCAAGGTTGGCCTGGGCATTGCCGGCTCGGAGACTCCCACAGGACTCTGGCGTGTCGCTCCGGGCGGAAAGCTTATAGAGCCTGAATGGACCGACCCGAGCGGCCATACTTATTATCCTACTGATCCAGATTATCCTCTCGGTTCGAGATGGATCGGACTCGAAGGCCTGGAAGGAAACGCCAAAGGCAGGCAAGGCTTCGCAATACATGGTACACACAAGCCTGAAACACTCGGCACTGCAAGCTCACAGGGCTGCATTCGACTCGAAAACGGAAACGCCATCCTGGTCTATAACCTGCTTATCCCGAGCTATTCGACTGTAGAAGTCCTGGACTGAAAAAATAAGAAACCTGATACAGGCACAAAGCCGCTCAGAGAATAATTGTCTCAGCTTCTTTGTGCCTTTTTTATTTTCTCATGCTGCAGATTATAATCCTCACAGTAAAGAAACGCCAGAAAATCCAGGTTGCCTTCACGGAAATCAACAATTCTGTTTGCGAGAGAAAGACGGGTTTCAAAATCTCTTCATAAGCCCGATTCCCATTGCGGGTCTCTCCGAGACAGGTGTAAACGGAACCACTTCGAAGCCTGCTATAGTAAGGTCTCTGTTTTGACTCGCGACAGTGTGACCGACAACCCAGCCGAGCGTTGCTCCGAAAACAATGTCACTTCCCCAGTGGTCACCTGTATCCATCATTCTCCATGAAACCAGCGAAGCAATCGCATAGGCCGGAACACCTACCTTGTGACCATAAAATTCGTCCAGAACCGAAGCGGCTGTGAACGAGCTGGCCGCGTGACCGCTGGGCCAGGACCAGTCGTTATCGTTAGGTGTTTCGTTGTCTCTGGCCAATTTGAGTCCCCAGGTTGTTAGCCAGCTTATCGTAAGCGCAGTTCTCATCGTCCAGGCACGTTCCCTGTTCAAAGTGTCGTTGTTTCGTGCGCTGAAAAAATACCAGACGCTGGTCGCCGCCAATTGAGTCGTCGGGCTGCCTATAACATTGAGAGTCTCGTCCTTCCAGTCGTGGAAGACGCGATGCTCAGCGAAATAATCCGCGATTTTCTCATCAGTCTCCTGGTGCATCAAGACACTTGCTCCGCCTGCGAGCAGAAGCGCTGTTATATTGTCGTGCCTTGTAAAAGTTGTTTTGCTGTCAGTCCAGAGTCTCTCAGGCCAGGTAGACAAATCTCTCTTGGCCGCTTCATAGACTGAAACTTCAGGTTCCCGGGAGATTGTGGCCCGATGCTGCGTTGGCAAAGCAGACTGAGACTGTGAGACTCCGGAACTCTCTGCGCAGCTTACCGATAAAAGCATACATACACACAAAAGCATTAAAAGTGCTTTTGTAAATACATATTTGTTCATCTGAGACTCCCCTTTCCTTTTTAATTTATTTCAATCCTCGAAAGGAAGTGACGCCGAATAGTTTGGCGCTTCCTTGGTTATTTGTATATCGTGAGGATGGGATTCATGAACGGAAGCTGCGCTTATGCGAACGAACCTGCTTGTGCTCATCAGTTCATCGACCGCGATAAGGCACGCGACCCTCCACACCCTCCGGTACGAGCTTGCTCGCTTCACTCGTGCTGCTTTGGCCATATCTTTCTGCTGAGCCTTTTACCATTGCGCCAAGGGAGCCCATTCCCCTGTATTCCTTGAACTGCCTGCCTTTGTAAATAACCAACTGACCCGGGCTTTCCTTCAGACCTGCAAAAAGCGAACCTATCATCACACTGGAAGCGCCCGCGGCGATTGCTTTGGTGATATCTCCCGATTGCTTAATGCCGCCGTCTGCAATGACGGGAATGTCGTGTTTTTGTGCGGCCTTGTAGCAGTCTATTATTGCCGATACCTGGGGAACACCCACGCCTGAAATTATTCGCGTAGTACAAATTGCTCCCGGGCCTATTCCAACTTTCACTGCGTTTGCACCTGCTTCGATTAAATCTTCAGCAGCCTGTGTAGTTGCAATATTTCCTGCAATTACATCTATTTGGTAACTTTCTTTTATCTTTTTTACTGTATCGATAACGTTCTGCGAATGACCGTGAGCTGTATCGACAACGATAATATCGACATCGGCATTTATCATCGCTTCAATTCGCTCATATTCATGGACGCTTACTGCCGCTCCTACGCGCAGCCTGCCGCGTTCGTCTCTTGCTGCTATCGGGTATTGCTGAACCCTGTCGATATCCCTCATAGTAATCAGGCCCACAAGCTCATAGTTTTTATTGACCAGAAGCAGTTTTTCGACCTTGTGTCGCTGGAGAATTTCCTTGGCTTCTTCGAGGGTAGTTCCCGCCGGACCTGTAATGAGTTTGTCTTTTACCATTACTTCGCTTATTTCGACATCGTAGTCCTTGAGGAATTTCAAATCTCTCCGAGTCAGGATGCCGACGAGCTTTTTGCCTTTTGTGATGGGAACTCCGGAAACGTTGTGCTCGGCCATGAGTTGTAGAGCCTTGCTTACAGGCTGATCAGGCGACAAGGTTACCGGATCGGAAATGACGCCATGCTCGGAGCGTTTTACCTTGGCAACCTCGCGTTTTTGTTGCTCGACAGTAAGGTTTTTATGAATTATTCCGATTCCGCCTTCCTGAGCCAGAGCAATTGCCAGAGCGGATTCTGTAACTGTATCCATAGCAGCTGAGACTATGGGTATATTTATTTTTATATTATTAGTCAAATGCGTCTGAGTATTTGCTTCGCTGGGCACAAAATCGCTTTTGGCCGGTACCAGAAGCACGTCATCGAAAGTTATACCTTCAGCAACAATTTTACTCTTATCCATTCTTATCTCCATATTTTAACTGCCATCTTCAAAAAATTTGGTCTTTGAGTATAAAATAACAGTGAACTGCCGTCAAAACATTTTTTGGAGCATTTGGCTGGTACTAATGAATGTTTGAGTTTTCAGAGACAAATCCTTTTACTTCACCTTTTTCAAGACACTCGAGGGCTATTTCCTTATCGCTGAAGTGAGATTTTGTTTTTCCAATGATTTGATAATTTTCATGTCCTTTGCCCGCAATTAATACGATGTCATCTTTGCCTGCGGCTAAGATAGCTGCCTCAATGGCTTTCTTTCTGTCGGAAATAACGTTTATATTAGGTTTTGGTATAGGGCCAAGATTAGTAGAGACGCACGGCCGTGCGTCTCTACCTCTATTTTCAAAACCAGTTAGGATTTCATTAATTATTTTTTGCGGATCCTCTGTTCTGGGATTATCGCTCGTTACAATTATGGAATCCGCGAATTCTTCGGCGACTTTTGCCATGCGTGGTCGTTTTGTTCTGTCTCTGTCTCCGCCGCAGCCGAAAACTACGTGGAGCTTGCCTTTGCAGAGCGGCTTCAAGTTTGAAAGAACATTTTTCAGCGCATCATCCGTATGCGCATAGTCTATTAGAACCGAGAAAGAACCATCCCAATCCACTTTTTCCAGCCGGCCGGGAATAAGTTTTAAATTTGACAGTCCCTCGGCTATGATCTGCAAATCGAGATCCGCCGCAAGACATAAGCCTGCAGCCGCTAAATGATTGCTTACATTATAGCGGCCTACAAGTGGAGATTTTACTTCTCGCGATTGACCTCCGTAGTTTATTGTAAAAATCGTTCCGCCTATATCCATAGACTCGATTTGGGCAACAAGGTCGGCTTTTTGTTCAATCGCGTACCACAAAACGCTCGCGTTTGTACTTTTTGCGATAGAGACTGATTCGGGTGATTCTTTGTTCAAAACAGCGGTTGCGTCCTTTGAAAGTGCAGAAAAAAGTTTTGTCTTAGCGGCAAGATAATCTTCTTTTCTTTTATGGTAATCCAGGTGATCGCCTGTGAGGTTAGTAAAAGCGGCCGCCTTGAAATTGACACCAGCCAAACGATTCTGCGAAAGTGCATGACTGCTCGCTTCAGTAATCATGAACTTTGCACCATTTTTAAGCATATTAGCCTGTTTTTCTGCGATTGTCAGGCAATCGGGCGTCGTAAGTGCAGATTCTGCGCCTTTTCCGGAGCAGTCATCGTAGACTACAGTCCCGATAAGGCCGCATTTCTGGCCTGCATGCCGAAAACATGAGCGAACAAGATATGATACCGTAGTTTTTCCGTTTGTTCCAGTGACTGCGAGATTTGTTAATAGCGAAGCGGGATTACCTTTTGCAGCCTGAGCCAGAATCGCTGCTGCTTTGGCTGAATCTTCAGTTATAATTGTGTCTCGTAACTCGTGACTTGTGACTCGATGATTTTGCTCGCATACAAGGTATTTCGCACCATTTGCAATCGCCTGGTCAATAAAATCGTGGCCGTCATAAACAGTGCCTTTGAGAGCGACAAAGACATCACCTTTTGTTACTGCTCGCGAATCGGTACAGATATTCAGCGAATCGTCTGAACAAACAAGATTTATTAGTTCGTCGAAATTCATTTTTTTGTAGACCATACATACACGGGCTGGAAGCTCGCGATACTTAGCTTTTCGGCACTTTGGATAATTTTAATTGAATTATAAAAATTGGCAACATCTGAATTATTCTGGCAAAAAAGCCACGAATTTGCTTATAATTATGGAAGTGAATTTTAACAGATTGAAAATTCGAAGGATATGAATATGAAAACCAAGATTTTTATCGTCTTCTGTTTTTCCGCGACTTTGTTTCTAATGACAGGCTGCAAAGGTAAATCGCCATCACAGACTGCACAGGATTCTAACGCCGCAGAGGTATCAGCTCCCGAACAAACATCGTCAACTCAGTCACCGGTAGTTGAGCCCAAGCCTGAACCTGTAATAACGGAAGCAAGGCCCGCAATTGCTGAGTCGCCAAAAGAGCAAGATGAATCTGAGGATACCGAATATTTCGCGCTTTTCATGGATAAGCATAAGATCGGGCATGCAATACAGAAACGAGTTGTCGAGCCAAATAAAATCGTAACATCAATCGAGCTCAGTGTAACTTTGAGCAGAGCAAGTTTTCCCGTCACCATCCAAACAAATTCAATTTCAACAGAGACCCTCGACGGTAAACCTTTAGGCTTCGAAATTGAACAAAACCTCGGCATTCTCGGAAACAGCAAGACAGTCGGAACTATCAATGAGAATGGAAAGCTGATTGTAACGAGCGGCAATGTGCAAGAGGAGATGGACTGGCCTGAAGGAGCCTTGATGTCTGAAGGGATTCGCCTTCTGAATATCAAGTACGGCCTGAAAGAAGGAACTTCATACAAGGCAAAAATGTTTGAGCCGAGTACTTTAAGCGCATTCGATGTCGAAGTTAATATCGGCGCAAAACAGGAAGTCGACCTGCTCGGACGCGTGGTTGAACTGACAGAAATCAAGACCAAAGCATCCTCTGAAGCAGTCGCGACGCTGAACGCGGATGAATATTATGACGACAATATGAGACTTCAGAAGAGTACTACTCCTGTAATGGGATTCGTAATTGAACAGGTGGCTTGCAGCAAGAAATTTGCGATGGGTCAAAACGATGTATATGAAGTAATGGACAAAATGTTCCTTGCCAGTCCTGCGCCAATAAAGAATATAACGTCTGTAAAATCAATAACTTATCACATAGCAAAGACTGCGCCTGACGCGGATTTGCAATTTCCGTCCACCGACAATCAAAAGGTTCAGAAACTGAGCAACGGCAATGTAGTCCTTACAGTTGAGCCTATTGTCGCTCCAAAAGGAATCAGCTTTCCATACAAAGGCAAGGACCCTGCGGCACTTGAGGCACTGAAGCCAACAAGATATGTCGAGAGCAACGACAAGGTTATTCAGGACCTTGCAAAACAGGCAGTTGGAAATACTAAGGATGCGGCAGAAGCTGCTCGAAGAATCGAGAGTTTTGTTGCCAACTACATTTCAGATAAGAGCTTATCTGTCGGCTATGCTTCTGCGAGAGAGGTCGCGATAAGCAAACAGGGAGACTGCACTGAACATGCGGTATTAACTGCGGCGTTATGCCGTGCTGTGGGAATCCCTGCGCAGGTCGTCTCAGGTCTGGCTTACGTATCACAATGGCAAACTTACACCAACGGTTTCGGAGGCCACGCCTGGACACAGGCATATATCGGTGACAAATGGCTCAATATCGACGCGGCTTTCAAAAGCGCCGGATTCGGAGGCTACGACGCAGGACATATCGCGTTATCCATAGGTAACGGAAACCCGGAGGATTTTCTGAATATTGTCAACACACTTGGGCAGTTCAAAATCGAGAAGGTTGACACAAAATAACATTAGCTTCCAGCGCGCGCTGCGACGTTCCGTTCATTCGACTTGAATATCAACGAGGTTGAATTCCACGGTAGTGTTCCCGTT
>JARRRJ010000145.1:0-6042 GCA_037380865.1 Sedimentisphaerales bacterium | reverse complement strand
CGAGGCTTTTCACTAATTCACGGCCACTCCAATGTTTTGTTGCCTGCTTCCTGCTCATCGCTCTGCCTGCTCCGTGTGAGCATGAACTGAAGCAAAGCTCCTCACTTGTTTCCATACCTGTAAGAATATAAGAAAACGTTCCCATTGTCCCGCCAATCAGGACAGGCTGGCCAACGTTTCTTATGTCTTCGGGAAGCGAAGGATGTCCAGGTCCGAATGCACGTGTTGCACCTTTACGATGGACGTAGAGTTTCTTGATTTTGCCTTCGACTTCATGGTCTTCGATCTTGCAGGTATTGTGAGAAACATCATAAAGCAGCTTTAATTCTGCCTGAGGAAAAACATTCTGAAAAGCCTGGCGCACAAGGTAAGTCAGAACCTGGCGATTTGCAATTGCACAGTTTATCCCGGCTCGCATGGCTCCGTAATATTGCTTGCCTACATTAGAATTTATCGGCGCGCAGGCCAGGTCTCGCTCAGGAAGCTCGATGCCTTCCTCTTTTGCGGCCTTGAGCATTTTCGGCAGAAAATCTGTTGCAACCTGATGGCCGAGACCTCGCGAGCCGCAGTGAATCGTCACAACGATGTCATCAAAAGCGACTCCGTAGGCGCTGGCAATATTTTCATCGAAAATTTCAACGACTTTCTGCACTTCGAGATAGTGATTTCCTGAGCCGAGAGTTCCGACTTCTTCTTTCTGTCTTTCTTTGGCTTTATCTGAAACGAATTCAGGTCTTGCTCCTGAAGCTATGCCTCCTTCTTCAATTCTCTGAAGATCATTTGTAGTTCCGTAACCTCTTTCAACAGCCCATTTTGCTCCGCCTGAAAGCATTTCGTCAATTTCATTTTTGGAAAGGCTGAGTTTTCCTCTGCTTCCTACTCCAGCCGGAATGTGTCGGGCCAGTTCATCTGCGAGCCTGTCTTTTACAGATTCAATCCGTTCGGACTTAAGTCCAGTCAATAGTGCTCTTACACCGCACGATATGTCGAAGCCTACGCCTCCGGCGGAGATCACACCGCCTTTATCCGGGTCAAAAGCAGCTACGCCGCCGATTGGAAAGCCGTAACCCCAGTGCGCGTCAGGCATTGCGAAAGAAGCTTTTACAATGCCGGGAAGTCTCGCCACGTTAATTCCCTGCTCATAAACTTTTTCATCAAGGTTCCTTATTATGTCATCATCGCCGAAAATAATGAAAGGGACCCTCATTTTTTCGTGCTGGTCTATGAACCACTGATAACCGGAGCGTTTCTTAAGCTTGTTCATCTGTGACCTTATTCCTTAACTCAAATGTCAACGATGCATTGCGCTATCCATTTATCCTTTTCGTGTACAACTTTCAGTTCAGAATAGGATATTCCCTTTATCTCTATAACGGGCTGGTGCTTTTTCAAGTCCAGTTTTTCTCCCCATGCGTAGCCTGTCAATTGGCCATCGTCTATTTTGACCTGGAATTTGCTGAAAAGCATTTTTCGCGTTGCCATTTCGTATAAAAGGCTGTTAAGCCAGGCTACGAAAAGCAATTCGTAGTCCTGTTCATTGCATGTGATTTCAATCTTCTGCTTTTGCTTGATTTTGTCGAGATCGACGTTTACAGCGACAAGCGCGGCAGCCGCCGCCTCGAATGCCTCTTCCATTGTCTTCCCAAAGCCGCGTATGCCCATATCTGCGGTGTGTGAATAGTGTTCCCAGTTCGTTTTCATAAGTAAAGCGCACAATCGAAAAGTCCTGCTTCGAATAACGCTGATATAATACGCGCTGATGGGATGTGTATCAATACTTATGTCTTTACTCAGGTGTTTTTCAGATAATTAACTACTTCCGTGCAGAAGGCAGGAAGGTCATATGGATTGCGTGAGGTAATCAGGTTTCCATCTACTACTACCTCCTTATCCACGTAATTCGCTCCCGCGTTTACGACATCGTCTTTGATCGCATGGAAACAAGTTGCAGTTTTCCCGCTCAACACGCCTGCCGAGACCAGCACCGAGCCGGCATGGCATATAGCAGCCACCAGTTTGCCTGCATCGGACATTTCCTCGACAAAACGATTGATCCTTGTATCTCTTCGAAGCATGTCTGGCGCATAGCCGCCGGGAACGACTACCGCGTCGAAATCAGACACTTTGGCGTCTTTGACTTCAAGCTCTTCTTCCACCGGGTAGCCTTCTTTGCTCAAGTACGTTTTCTTTCTCCCCGGACCGATAAAGACTGTCTTGATATTATTTTCCCTCAGACGCAAATATGGGTACCAGACCTCAAGGACCTGGTAATGATCTTCAATCAATACTGCTACTTTTTTCATTTCTATCTATCCCCTTTATAAAATTATTTAAGGTTTGATTCCTCTCTGTCATTGAACAGTTTCAAGACTCACCAGAAAAATTTAACTTTTCTGGCACGTCTGACATGTCGTATCACGCTCTGCGCAGCCGTAACTGTTTTACGTAGCAAGTTATAAACTACAGAGCCGTAATTAAAGCTTAATCGGTTTGCAGAGATTTTTCTCGTTAACCGCCGCTCTGCCGCAGTTTTCGCAGTAGAATTGAGGATTTCTTACAAGCTCTTTGTATTCCTCTGCAAAACTTTTCTGAAATTCGAGATTATTCAGGTAACATTAATGTTTTTCATGTCCGTGATGCGGCATTGTTGCTTCTGCCATGATATTTATTCCTTAAATGATGAGTTTTGATAATTTTTTTCCTTCTGGAGGATACTGATCACTTCCTCGTCAGAAACATCATACCAGTTCTCGTAAACCTGTGCGACGGCGCGGAAAGCAGTCGGTTATTCGAGAACTATCATATCGTCAACCATCTTTTCCAGTTCTGCCGAGACTTCTTTGCTCGCGACAGGGACTGCCACTACGATTTTCTTTGCCCTCAGATTTTTACAGAGCATAATAGCAACCTGCATCGAGGAGCCCATCGCTATCCCGTCGTCGACAAGTATTACTGTTTTGTTTTGTACCTCAGGAATAGGTTTGCCTTCTTTGAGAATGTTGATTCTTCTTTTCAGCTCTTCTTTTTGTTCTTCGATAATTATTTCTGCGGTCGACGGCGGTATTCTTTCACGGATACGATCCGCAAAAAAGATGCCTCCGTCTTCTGCAATAGCACCGAATCCAGCCTCCGGATTATCGGGAAAAGGGAGTTTGCGCACAATCACCAGAGACATTGGCAGTTTCAGATGTTTTGCGACATAATGTGCGACTTCTACGCCGCCCTTCGGAATTGCCATAACTATTCCGTTGCATCCCTTGTATGCTTTGAGGGCCTTGCCGAGTTTCTGACCTGCATCTTTTCTGTCTTCGAACATAATTCAGTATTTGTCGTTGATTTAACGAAAGGTTCTTATTCAGTTTGTTCCTTTTCTTCAATAAAGCTACCTATATTGAGGTAAGTACACTCCCGCTGGTGTCATTACCCATGTATCTATCACCGCGGACGCTCTGACATTCTCTGACTCCGTCCTCATAGTCGAAGATTTGCAGCCTGCCAATATTACGAAAAACAAAATGCCCAGAATCAGCAGACCCGCTGTCTCAAACGTTTTCATTTTCAGCCCCTTTTAACAATAACGTTTTTCAATTGCAGCTGCGCTGCTCGTCAAAAAAATCCGACTCGTCTGACACTTTCCAACTACGAGCCGCGTAACCTTTCAAAGATAGACGAAAATACCTACTTGCTTACATTCAAAACAATTTTTCCGAATTGCTCGGCGCGTTCCATCCTCGTCATGGCGTCTTTTACTTTCTCAAGAGGATGAACGGAATCGATTACAGGCTTCAGCTTGTTATTGTTTACAGTTTTAAGCATTTGCCTGAAATCGTCGTCGGAACCCAGAGTCGAGCCCAAAACAGTCAACTGATTCCAATAAACTCTCTGCATATTAGTCTCAGCCTGTGCGCCCGTAGTTACGCCGCATAAAACTATTCTTCCACCGCGGCGTGCAACCTTAAGATCTGTCTCCCACGTTGCCGCTCCGACCGCATCGACAACTATATCTACGCCTCTGCCTGAAGTCAGCTCGTTCACCGCATTAGCGACATCGGGAGTTGTCATGTAATTTATCGAGTGATCGGCTCCAAGTTTTTCAGCCTTCTTGAGTTTTTCATGAAAAGAAGAGGTTGCTATCACTTCGGCATTCATCAGTTTCGCAAACATTAGGCAGGCGGATGCAACACCGCCGCCGATTCCGTGTATCAATATAGTATCCGATGACTTGAGTTTTGCTCTGGTGATTAACATTCTCCAGGCTGTCACATAAGAGAGCGGCAGGGCGGCTGCTTCATCGAAACTAAGGTGCGCAGGCTTGGGCCAGATGTTACTGGCTGGAACTGCAACTTTTTCTGCGAAAGTTCCGTCGCGAGCCATTCCTACGATTCCGAACGATGCGCACTCGCTCTGTTGACCTCTCCTGCAAAATTCACATCTGCCGCAGCTCAAACCGGGATTGATTACAACTTCGTCGCCTTCCTTGACTCCGTGTACATCATTTCCCTTTGTTACAATTACACCCGAAGCATCCGAGCCAAGTATATGAGGTTTTGCAAACGTCCGGGAACCTCTTCCGTTTCTTACCCAAATATCCAGATGATTCAGTGCCGCAGAGCGTACCTCTACAACCACTTCTCCAGGCTGGGCTATCGGGTCATTCACATCCTCGATATTCACAACCTCAGGACCGCCATGCTTCTTTATAATCACTGCTTTCATACCATTATTCCTAAACATCTTCTTAAGAATAAAGGTAAATCACTTTAGGATCAGTTTGAATAGGGAAAATCCTTAAAACCAATGCGTAAAAACATTATCCAGGTTTTATTCATGCTCGCTATTAAAGTATCATGGACATCTTGCCCATGCATAATACGGTAATGGTTTTCGACATGGCGAGTACATGCACAGGCAAGATCCCTGTGCAACAAGTCACCACTTTAGGCAAATTTCCTGATACGTTGATTCACTGATTTTCTGATTCCTTAAATGGGTCGTGTAAATGCCAGTCGATGCCATGGATTCCATACCAGTTGTTGTTCATAGCATCATATTCGAATGGAAGGTCACCTTTTAAAATTTTTCCGTCTTTCAGTGTGAGTTTGTACGGTATGGTGGGCCGGCCTTGACTATCAGTGAAGGATTTTCCAAGTTCTATGGATACAATTGGATTTGTTTTGAAAGTTGTGCACATCCATTTCACGAAAGATGGATAGTCTGTATAAACTGTGTAAGAAATCCCAAATTTCTGCCAGGCTTGTTTGTTATCAGGATTAAGGAAAAAGTCATAATCAGCCTTTTGAATTGTCTCGAAAATTTTCTTAGCGGCCTCGACAACCTCGTCAGGATTCTCTGTCGCCTGTTCAAGTTTCTCCTGCTGGACGGCATCTCTCCAGTTCTGCCCTCCGCGATTCCATGCGTCCAAAGGTCCAAGTATATTTTCCTGCCAGTCTTTGCGCGGCTTTCCCCAGCTATTGCCCATCCATTTGATGAAACTTTCAGCGCCGTACGTTATTTGAAAACGTCTTTCAAGCTCCTGGACGAATTCGTCAGTATAAAAACCTGCTATCAGAGGTGAAAAAATCTCAGTCTCAAGCGGTCCGAGATAGAGATATGCATTAAATCCGTCTTTAAAAGTGCTCGATACAGGCCTGTCCGGGTCTGCATCATAAGACTCCCGGCCAAAAGGTCCCGTGTCTAAAGAAAAAGCCATTGGATTATTGCCAAGAGAAGCAAAAGCAGAATCGAAAAGTCCGAGGCACAACCTGCCGCTTACCTGGCCCATATTTGTTTCCACGCAGCGATGCTGCATAATAGCATAAACATTTTCCTTACCCAACTCCTTGCGAAGATACCAGCCGCCGGTCATTACAGGTGCATCTTTGAAGTATTCGAAATTCAGTGCAGTGTGACCAACGCCAACTATGAATAAAGTGTTGCGTTTTTCTCGTGGATACTCTTGTATATCGCTGATGATATTCTCAGCCATAAATTTATCCCTGTTGACATTGTACTTAATCAAATCCTGCCGAGTTTCCATCTTGC
>JARRRJ010000144.1:0-5540 GCA_037380865.1 Sedimentisphaerales bacterium | reverse complement strand
ATGAATAAAACATACCTGACATAATCACCTTTTCTCCAAAAACACCATTCGCCGGGCGTAGGTGCAATGACCCCCTAAACCCAGCTATATTCTACAATAATCCAATAAATTATGCAACCCTCTTTATCGATTAAGCATAATTATTTAACCGCCGGTATGATGTCTTTTGTGCGGATTACCTTATCCTGTTTATCATAATAATAGAGCACTATTTTTTGAACTTTCAGCATATCAGCATTGAAAGGGGGATTTTCATCAGGATTTTTTAGCGTGTAATAGATTGTTTGAAAAGTTTTATCGGGCTGATTTTTCCCGTCTTTGTATATCCAGTGCCTGATAGCTTTTTCTGCTATGATACCAGACGAGGATTGCTCTTTATAGATGACTAATGTTTCATCCTGATAGTGGTTTCCTCCTCCAAACCATTCTATATCCGCCAAATCCAGAGGATAGAAAGAAGATGCCTGAGATGTAGGTAGTGAGCGGACCATTTGCCACCAATTAACGTATGCCTGAAGAACCGTTTTGTAGATATCAAGGGATTGTTCGCATTCTTCCAGCTTCATATCCTTTTTAACACACATCGAATTAAGAGGCAGACGATAAGAACCTACATGCAATTTTTCACCAATTTGGCTCTCTCTTTCGAGGGAAACTTGTTCGCGGCGAAGTCCCTCGATAAACCATAATGCTATCATTCCCTCCCTGCAGTATCGACCGATATATGATGAAATGGAAAGACTCGGCATACCTTTGTGCAGGCTGTCATTCTTCGCAAGCTCCAGAAGGAATGGAATATCTTCCCATGTGAATTTCGGATGAAAATCATTGAAAAGGATCAAATCTGTTTTTAAGCCCAGCTTCTGTTCTTCTGTTGTAAGAGGTTTTGTGTGAACGTAAGAGTTAAACAACTCAGTTACTCGACGGCGATGAGTTTCGTCTTCGGATGCTTTTTTAGACGGCTCCAGAGATTTCAGGATTTCAATCTGTATCGGCTCACTCACTAATAAAATCGTCTTGTCTTCCTGTTTACTGTTTGTGTCAGGATTTTCTTTAATTCCAGACCATCCGAAACTGATTGTATGTTGACCTGTCTCTAAAACCAACGGCTCGGACTGGCGCAGAGTGACCCAATGCTCAGGGGTAAGAGTTATCGAAATAAATGCTCCGGTCTCCACGAGCCATTCTGTACTGTTATTAATCTCCATGCCGCCTGTCCAATCGGGATTTACATAGCGATACCACCCTTTATCTACCTGTAGCAGGCAATTTTGCTGCACAATTGTCGCCAGCCGCAGGTTTTGATTTCCCGGCTTCGACACATAAGCCTTAAACTTTGGTATCTCGGAAGTCTGCCATTGTTCCTTTTCCGCAAGCAGGTGGCATTGTACTCCCAGTATCTCGCGTTGAGGTATAGTCTCATTTTCAGAGCGATTTGCATTTGTCTGCCATGACCAGCCCGAAATAGCTGCAAGAAAAACCCAAACCAGCGTCAAAGTTGTCACCGGTGCAAAAAATTTCCTGCTTCTCATTTTGTTGCCTTTCATGAGCGCCAGAAGTAATGCCATTTGTATTCCAGGTTTATGGTCTGGCCTGGAGAGAGTTTTAAGTTCCAGTTCACCTCGCTGATTGTGTTGAAATGATACCACCAGTAAGGCCAGTTGTACCAGTTCCACCAGAACGGCAGCCTGTCACTGTCTATCCATTCTCCTTCGTAGCCGCCTGTGTGAGTGATTTTACCATCATTATCGGCGTCGTCAATATTCCCTAATACAGAACGCTTCACTTCAAGCTCAATAGTATCGGTGCGATGATTGGTCAGCGAGATCGTACCAGTCAAATTGCTGCGCGAGTAAGTGTAGTCGTTCCACCTTGCCGCATTTGGAGTGCGACCTGTCTCATCATCCATTTTTTTGACTGAAATGTCAACCGCGGTTGTAAGGTCAAGGTCGCTAGATGCGCCGATGGCAGTATAGGTCATCATTCCCTGACCTATGATGCGCCCATTGCGAAGGATTAGCGCCGGCGCGGTTGTCAAAGGACAATCCGCGCTATTTGATATTCGTATCTTGTGCATGACTTTCGGTGCGTTGTAGAGTTTTGCAATTTGAGCCATCTGGTTATTGTTGAAACGCTCACGAATTTCCGGTGGAGGCCCAAAAGGCAAATCAAGCACATAAACATCCTTGTATTTTAATTTGTACTCGCCGATAGGCACAACCATTCGCTGGCCTTTCTTTAAGCTGATATTGTCAAGCGTGAAAATATACAAGTCCTCATTCTTGCCTGAAGAAGCTACTTCGGGACCAAGGTCGATAGTTTCATTGTTAGAGGAAGGTTCGACACGGCGGTATGAACTCTCTGCCTGAGTCATAATAGCATTTGAAAAGGAATATGCAGTACGGCTGTTGCTCTGGAAATTACTCGATAGCTGTGCTACAGTTTGCTGAAGAGAAATAGGGTCAACTGTATCCTGGAAAGCAAAAGTGGGGACTCCTATCACAAGGTTGGCTTTGACGTTTTCGATATCCGCAAGCTCATTTATGATTGTTGCCTGGAGCTTTATAGTTGCCTGGCCTTTGCCGTCAATTTCGACTCGATAGTCGGGAATCCAGCGGATACCTTTTTGCACATACATCATGCCGACATTTGCAGTTTTCGCCGGTGTGTTGTCATTCCAGTTGAGCTTAAGCGTCATGATGTTTCTAAACTCTTTACTTTCAAGAGCGGGCTGCGGCTCTTCGAGAAACGTTATTTCCTTTATGTGGTCGATAGGAACAGCTTTTATGCCGCCTTCATATTTGAGCAAAATTATATTACCCTGCTGAGGCAATTCGTCGGGATTCGAGACAGGACTGGTTTTGCGCAATTCCTCGATGCTTCGAGACGGGACGGCGAAGATGGAGCACTCATACGCGTCGAGTCCTATTTCAGCAACTTTTACTTTAGCTCCGATATTCGCTCGAATAAGCTCCGGGATATTCAAAGCTGTTTTATCGATCGAAACTATCCTTTTACCTGAGACTACACTCGTAAGTTTGGCTTTGCTGTCGTCACAATAGCTCCAGAAAGTCCCGATAATCGGCCTTGGCAAATAATCGAGCACAACATTTCCATCAGTATCAGTCTGCATCGGGCCTTCGTGCAGAACAAAAGCATGACCATCCTTAAAAACAGTAATTTCCTTTACAGGCATATTCGCCAATGCGTTTTCGGGGATATTTTCTGAAGCAAATACGCCCAGGGATATAGTTAATAATACAATTAAAGTTGCGGCGAATAGTTTTTTCTGATTAAATTTTAGTGACTGCATTTTCGTATCTCCTTTTTCAAAAAACCATTTTCTTTCTTGCTAAAGAAAATTATACGATTAAACAAGCCAAAACATCAGTAAAATGCCCGTAAAATCGGTCGTTTCATTTTTTACAAACTATTTACAAACCTTAAGGCAGGTTTTAGTCTATAATATAAGTGAAAGAAGGCCGAGTAGAAGGACTATGGTTTTGTCTGGAATCGTGAATTATGGAAACGAAAGCGAATATATTAGTTGTAGAGGACGAGCAGAATATTCAGACTGCGCTGGTTGATTTTCTGGATTATCATGGCTTCGAAGCGTCGATAGCCTCCGATGGTCTCGAAGCAGAAAGGATTGTCGCAGAGAGAAGCTTCGACCTGATACTGCTCGATTTGATGCTTCCGAAAATCAGCGGCGAGCAGCTTTGTACAAAATGGCGCCGCGAAGGACTGCAGACGCCTATTTTGATGCTCACTGCAAAAGGACTGGAAAAAGAAAGAATCGCAGGCCTGAACCTCGGTGCAGACGACTATATTACAAAACCTTTTTCGCTCGAAGAATTACTAGCGCGAATCAATGCTGTATTGCGGCGAATGGACCCGGCGCGTGCGGTCGGACAGAACTTTCAATTCGCGGATTTGGAAATTGATGTACCGTCTCTTGTTGCCAAGCGCCAGGGACATGAGATACCTATCAGCAAACGCGAGGCGGAGATTATTCAGTTTCTTGCCGCTAATCCGAATCGTGTTATCAGCAGAGACGAATTGTATAAAGAAGTCTGGCACGACACAATGACGGATTTGGGAACAAGAACGATGGACATGCACATCGCCAAGCTGCGAAGCAAAATCGAGTTGAATTTGGATGAGCCGCAGATTATCAAAACCGTTCGCGGTGCAGGTTATAAATATGAAATTTAATAAGACCTAAGCAGTTTTCCTGCTGAAATATTATGTATCGAAGACTTGTCATATTATCGTTAATAATTGTCGTGGCTCTGGTTGGATTGAGCTGGCTGGGATACAGAGCTATCTCTGTCTGGTCGCAGGGCATCGAAGGGACGCGCATCACTGAATTTGCCAACGTCGCAGAGCAAATCAGGTCGGATGTGAATGATAAGCTTGATGCGTTTAAAGAGCGCGAGCAGAACAGGCCATACACAGATTACCAGTATTATACCATACCTGAAGAGTCTTTACCCGCACAGCAGACGATTCAGGCAAATGATCGCGGCGGAAGGAACAGGTCAGGCGGCCGAGGCGGCTTCGGTCTTTCGCAGCAGACAGATGCTTTCAATAATCTTAATCAGCAGTTCACTGTAGTGCGTTCGCCGCTGGCGGATAATATCGAGCACGATTTGGCTTATTTCAATTTTCAAGTTGATGAGGAAACTAATGCCATCACCTCGCCAAACGGAAATATCGATCAGCAGCAGGCAATTTCCACTACAGAAGAATCTGAGAAATTGAATGAGCTGGTCGAGAGTAATGTGAAAAATGTCCGTGATAATCTTCTGCCGGTTCTTGATCAACTCGAAGATGAGAAACCAGGCGAGATTCAAAAGGAAATTTCATCTCAAAAAGATATAAAATCCGCTGAGGTTGCAGATTCACTTTCCAAAGCTCCGGCAACGAGAGAAACGGAACAAGCCGGCAAGGGCGCAGCTTCTGCGCCTTCCAAATCCGTCAGCACAAAAGCTGAGAATGCCAAAAGGACAGGAAACTATAATATCGAGAGTCTCCAGAACATCAACGCGGAACCACAGGTTCAAACACAATCCCGCAATTTTATTATGAGCAATTCTGCTCAGAATGAGTTGGGTGGTGTGGTGCCGCAGGGAGAATTTATCGACAGGTATCAGCAGCAGGAGGTTGTTGCTGCTGATGAAGAAAATCGTCGTTCGCAGCAACAGGAAAGCATGCTAACGTTGCAGGAAAGACAAGAGATTCCGCAATCCGCCAGGGGCGGCCAGGCAAGAGGTGCTGCTGCAGACACGCAAATACAAGTTCCTCAGAACACAATGTCCCGCGGCAGGAATAGCTCAGATGTAACAAGCAGTACGAGAACCACTGCAGGAAGGTCAGAGCAATCAGCAGAAACGGCAAACGTCGGGAGACAGATACAACTCGGTACTTTCCAAAGCGCCACGAATCAGGCTGATACTGTCGAAGTGACAATCGAACCTTTTGTTACTGTTGTTGTCCCGGGCTGGAATAATAAAGACTCGATCTTTGGCGGCCAGGTC
>JARRRJ010000143.1:0-5542 GCA_037380865.1 Sedimentisphaerales bacterium | reverse complement strand
CAAATTTCGCGGCTTACTGCCCGGAGGAGCGTCCACTGATTTTCTGACAGAATCCCATTTTGACGTCAAGATGGACTTTACGAATCCGCAGAAAGCAGGCAGCCGGCTCGGAACAGGTACAATGATAGTGCTTGATGACCAGAAGTGTCCCGTGGCCATGGTAACGAACTTGTTGAAATTCTTCGCTCGGGAATCCTGTGGCTGGTGCACTCCATGCAGAGAAGGTCTGCCATGGATTTATGAAACTCTTCAGGCAATTGAAGATGGACAGGGACGGCCCGGTGACATAGAAATATTGTCCGAGCACACTTCCCTGCTCAGAATGGGACACACTTTCTGCGCACTTGCTCCCGGCGCTATGGAACCCCTTCAAAGCGCTATCAAATATTTCAGAGAAGATTTTGAAAAACACATTAAAGAACATCGATGTCCCTGGAAGCAATAAATGCCAATAATATATATCAATGACAAGCCTTACGAAGTGGAGCCGGAGCAGAATCTTCTTCATGCGTGTTTAACACTTGGATTCGATATCCCTTACTTCTGTTGGCATCCCGCGCTGCACTCAGTAGGAGCTTGCAGAATGTGCGCGGTTAAGCAATTCAAGGATGAAAATGATAAAAAAGGCAGGATTGTGATGTCATGCATGACTCTGGTATCCGATGGATTGAGAATTTCAATTGACGATCCGGAAGTTGTGAAATTCAGAAAAAGTGTAATCGAATGGCTCATGCTCAATCATCCTCACGATTGTCCGGTCTGTGACGAGGGAGGAGAATGTCACTTGCAGGATATGACGGTGCTGGCCGGACATACATATCGTAGAACTCGATTCAAAAAAAGAACTTATGTAAATCAAGACCTGGGTCCCTTTATTAGGCATGAAATGAACAGATGCATTCAGTGCTATCGATGTGTTCGGTTTTATCTTGACTACGCTGGAGGACGAGACCTTGACGTCTTCGGCTGGCACAACAGAGTCTATTTCGGCAAGAATAAAGATGGCCTTCTAAGAAATGAATTCAGCGGTAATCTCATTGAAATATGTCCGACAGGAGTTTTCACTGACAAAACCTTCTTTAAACATTACACGAGGAAATGGGATTTGCAATCGGCACCTTCTGTCTGCACTCACTGCGGTTTAGGCTGCAACATTCACGCAGACTCAAGATACGGCCAGTTACGAAGAATACGGAATCGCTATCATAGTGACGTAAATTCCTATTTTCTCTGTGACAGAGGAAGATTCGGGTATGATTTTGTAAACAGCAGCAAACGTATTTCAAAAAATTTATTGCGTGCGGTTGATGACTCGTTTAACGCAGTTGCGAAGGAAGCGATCTTAAACGAAGTTGAAGCTGAAATAAAGAATAAGAATATTATAGGAATAGGTTCATCGCGTGCTTCACTGGAATCAAACTATGCACTCAAAAAACTGGTCGGAGAGGATAATTTTTACATAGGAACTTCGTCTGTGGAAAGTGACATGGTTTCTAAAGTAATTGACACATTGAGCAACCGGGCAATCAAATCAGCTACCATGAATGAGGTAAGCAACGCAGATGCAATTGTAATCCTCGGTGAGGATGTACTGAACTTTGCTCCGATGCTTGGCCTGGCTGTGCGAAGATCTATTCTCCAAAAGCCGAGCGCGATCATCAAGGAGCTTCACATCGAGCCGTGGAACGATGCGGCGGTAAGAGAAGCACTTCAGCAGAAAAAAGGTCCTTTATATATAGCTGTCACTAATGGCACAGGACTTGATAAAGACGCCACAGAAGTATGCTGCTGTGCTCCGGCAGATATCGCGCGCCTGGGTTTTGCGGTCGCGCATAAACTGGACTTAGAGTCTCCGGCAGTTGAACATCTCTCAGAAGAAACGGATTCGCTTGCTCAAAGGATAGTCGATGATTTGAATGATTCCAAACGGCCATGCATTATAGCAGGAACTTCACTTGCAGATAAAACAATTATCGAAGCGGCGGCAAATATAGCACAGGCTTTGTACAGCAAGAATAGCAACGCAAGGATTTGTTTCACAGTACCTTCATGTAATAGTATCGGCTTAGAGCTTCTCGGAGGCAAACCTCTCGAAGATGCAGTCGAAAAATCGCATCGCGGTGAGATAGAGACAATCATTATTATCGAAAATGATATATATCGTCATATAGATGCCGACAAGGCAGGGAAATTGCTGCATGGTGCTGACACAGTAATTGCAATAGACTCTATAGAAACGAGCACTACCAGGAAAGCAGACATTGTCCTGCCAGCCGCAACTTTTGCCGAATCGAGCGGAACTTTTATAAATAACGAAGCCAGAGCCCAAAGATTTTACAAATCTTTTATACCACTGCCAGACATACAGGATAGTTGGAAGTGGATTCGTCAGATACTTATTGACTGCAATATCCTGAATGAGGATCAGTGGGAAAGTCTTGATAGTATCCTGGAAGAAATTGCCGAAAGATACGAATCTCTCAAATTGATCACACAGGCAGCTAAACCGGCAGATTTTCGCGCACTTGAGCAGAAAATACCGAGACAGTCTCATCGTTACAGCGGAAGAACCGCTATCCACGCGCACAAGGACGTGAACGAGCAGCCTCCGCCGAAAGATAAAGACTCAGCTTTAACTTATTCAATGGAGGGTTATTCGGGACAACCTCCTGCTTCGCTGATTTCACATTACTGGGCACCTTACTGGAACTCCGTTCAATCAGTGAATAAATATCAGGAATATGTCGGGGGACCTATACGTGACGATCATGCGGGTATTCGCTTGATTGAGCCGTCGAAACATTTGAAGAAAGAATATTTCGACGAAATTCCGGATGCGTTCAAGCCTTTAGAAAACTCTATATATATCGTTCCCAGTTATCACATTTTCGGTTCGGAGGAACTGAGCTCTCTATCTGAGCCTGTTACCGAATTGATTGAACCTCCATATATTGCAGTAAATCCTGATACTATAAAGAGCATTGAAACAGATGGGGATGGGGCAGTTGAAGTAGTGTTTTCAGAAACATCTTATCATTTAGCCGTAAAAGTCAATCCCACAATTCCAAAGGGTTTGGCATTAGTACCCATGGGATTTAATGGATTACAGTGGGATGGCTTGCCATTCTGGCGAAAGGAGCCAAAATCATGAAAAATTCGACGAAATATATAATATTAGCCGCAATCGCGGCAGTATTGACGTTAGGAGCAGAAACTCAATTGAGTTTTAGTCCGCCAAAGCTCTCGGAGGCTCCAAAAGAGATGGAGCCACTCGTCCAGCGAGGTTATAACATTCTCCACGAGACACACAAATACGCACCTGACCACGTGGGAAACGAGCTTGATTGTACAAATTGCCATTTCAATGCCGGCATGATGAAAGACACTCTCTCTCTTGTCGGCGTTGCATCCGAGTTTCCCAAATATAATCCAGTGGTAAAAAAGGTTGTTGATTTGGCCATGATGACTAATATGTGTTTTATGCGCTATCTTAACACCGATCCGTTGCCCGCTGATAGCAACGACATGATAGCTGTTCTTGCATACTACCAGTGGATATCTAAGGGAATACCAGTTTACGCAGAGGTACCGTGGTTAAAGTTCGAGCCAGTCAAGAGCGAGCACAAACCAAATGCACAGGATGGAAGTAAGGTATTTACACAATGCATGCCGTGTCATGGAAAAGAAGGCCAGGGACTATTGCCCAGCGGCGCGCCACCTCTCTGGGGAACGGGCGCGTTTCCGTCGGGCCCGGGTATGGGCAAAGAAGATGTACTCGCCGCATTTGTCCATCGCTTCATGCCCAAAGGCAATCCGGATCTCTCCACGAACCAGGCGCTAGACGTAGCGACTTTCGTACTGTCGCATCCGAGACCACAAATGAAGAAAATGCCTTAGATGAGTAAGAAGAACATAGCAATAAAGCTTGCACCCGTGTCGTGCTTTGCAAAAGACGAAGACAGAAGAATATTCCACCAGTGCCCCATCCTCACCATACTACCTACTCTGAAAAGCATCGCGGCCAAGATTATATAGGACGCTCATGCATATAAGCAAAAAGACCGCTCTAATATAGCATTTTCCTTATTTGTTGTTACACACGCTTGTAACCATACTTATAACTCGTTTAATAGGATAAACGGGTCTGTTTTTTATCAAGGAGAAGATTATGAGTACGAGAAGAATAATAGTTGCAATGATTATTATACTCGCGCTGACTAGTCTGTCTTCTGCGACACAAGAGCCTGACAATAGTTCCGTGACACGGCAGGAATACGACAATCTGAGAAAAGAGTTGGATGCTATTAAAAGTCAGCTATCAAGAATTGATAAAACCGCAGAAGCTTCAGGACTCGGCTATACAAAGCTGCTTATTGCAGGCGATGCAGCGGTCGGATACGTCGATCAGGAACATTCGCCCAGCACTTTCACATCACAATTGAATCCGATGTTGTTATGGCAGTTAAATGACAGACTGTTCTTCAACGGAGGTCTGGAAATATCTTTAGAGGGCCCGGATGAAGACGGCGAAGATTCAATGTCTGATTTCGAATTAGATACAGCATACCTGGCATATTTTCTCAATGACTATGTATCTGTAGGAGCAGGAAAATTTGCTACGCCCTTCACTGTCTATCACAGGCATTTCGATCCAGTCTGGATTAACAGGTTACCCTTCGATCCGCTTGCATATTCAGATGGAGGAATAGCACCCGATTCGTCAGTAGGCGTTTTTGCGATAGGAGCGGCGCCTGTAAATCATTCTATGATAAATTATGCCGCATATCTCACCAATGGTCCTGCTCTCATAACAACCGATCCAGCGAGCGCGGGCAGTTTAAACTTCGATAATTATTCCGACCAGAATCAAAATAAAGCGTTCGGATTCAGGTTGGGATACCTGCCTTTCCGCGCGCTGGAAGTAGGCTACTCATTCCAGTTCTCGAAGCCAAACACGAGCAATTTTGAAACGGTTCATTCTTACCTTCACGGACTCGATTTGAACTACGAAAAAGAAAATGATTATCTGAGGGGTCGCGTTATAGGCAGGTTTGGATGGGTATGGTCTCAATTAGATACGGCTACCTATCCCGCGGTAACTCCCTCACGCTTCAATAATGATCGTAACGGCGGTTACGCACAAGTATCTTATCGACCTACGAAAGCTTTCGAGGACTGGGTCAACAGGCTCGAGTTTGTTCTTCGTTATGACAGGCTGAATATTTCGTCAGAAGCGCCTGGAGGAGGCGAAGAGTCACGTTGGATTCCAGGCGTCGATTATTGGATTACACCGAGAACGGTATTGAAGGCAGCATATGCCTTCGATAATCGAGAGCACAGAGAAGATAACAACATTTTCGCACTTCAACTGGCAACAGGCTTTTAACAAGGAGACTATTATGATGACTTTCCAATTATCAAAAAAACAATATCTGTTATGGGGGGGAATTTTTCTCGTAACGCTGATAATTTTGCTTTATACGGGATGCTCATCGACAAAAGAGACTGGAACGCAAAGCGTACAAAGTATGAGCGGCAGTTA
>JARRRJ010000142.1:0-7261 GCA_037380865.1 Sedimentisphaerales bacterium | reverse complement strand
CGAGGTGCTCGGACCTTGTCGGCGAAGCTATCCCGGAAAGAATCGCGAGGCTGTTTCCAAGCAGGTCGAAACGCTCGCTTTCATAGACTTTGTAGGAGTATAAGGCATAATAAGGCTTGTACTTAAGTACCAGGCCTTCGTGGACGTGACGATTCTGCCTGTCACCTTTTATGGCGAATCTGCTCATTTCCTCCTTAACCATTTTCGACTGTTCTTCCAGTCCGAACAATTTCAGGTAGGTATAGACGAGAGTGTTGACATAAAGACCGTAACCAAGAACCCATTGCTCGTCACGCCAGTCACTCGTTGGAAGCTGGGCAACGATAGACCTGTTCGCAGGGCTCTGATATTCCATCCATTTCAGCGATTTTTGCGCTGCTTCTTCGAGGAAATCTCCTTCACTCATAACTTTACGATATATCCCGAGTGCCACAAGAAACAGAGGTGTAGTGTCACTTGCTCCCCTGTCCTCGGCGTCATGGACAAGAGACGGGATATGACCCATTTCAGTCTGGTTTTTCGCAAGTGTCTCCAAAACACGTCTGAGTGACTTAATCAATTTCTCGTTTTTCGAAGCAAGAATACCGAAAGAGCTTATTAGCAGGTCTCTTGTGTATGGCTCAGGGTAACCCCAGCCGGCGGTTCTGGGAAGACCTCGAAATGGTCCGTGATTATTGTGAAGCAAAACCTCCAGGGCCGCCTGTTTGGCTTTGCCGATGAAATCTCTGTCTTCTTTTTTCATATCAGGAAACGCCCAGGCGCCTCGAAATAATCTCAACGAATTTCTTTGCTATAACACGATAATCAAAATTCTCCACAACTCTCTGTCTTCCCTCTTTTCCCATCTTGACTCTCAAATCAGGATTCTGCATCAGGTCCATGAGGTAATTGGCAATGTCGTGGACACTTGCCCTGTAGTCCACGATTCGAGGCTTCTTAAAGGTATGCTTGTGCCCCACCTCATAGCCGGACTCATCTCCGAGAATAGTCTCGCGAAGCCTGATTTCCTGCGCGACTTCAGCCAGGAAAGCTGTCTTGCCATGCACTAAAGTATCGAGCATACCCATAGCTTTTACTCCTATCACAGGTTTTTCGCAGGCATTTGCTTCAATCTGAATCATTCCGAATCCTTCGAGTCTCGACGGAGCGGCATAAATGTCACAGGCGGCGATCAGATACGGCATGAAATTTCTCGATACCCTGCTGGTCGTATAGACCACGTTCTTTTCTATCCCGAGATGCGTAGCCAGCTGCAAATCAGCCAGATTCTGCTGCTCTGTTCTGGGCTGCGGCCAGACCTTGCATACGTATTTCCAGTCGGGAGCGTGCGGATCATCGATAGCCAGTGCCTGCATAACCTCTTGTGCTCCTTTCGAAGCAGCGTCACCGCCTACGGTCAATATCATTATTTGCTCGGGAGAGACACCCAAGGCTTCCCTTACGGTTGATACTTTGGGATCAGCTTTGTCACGCGGAATGAATGTATCAGTGTCACATCCAACATGCAGGACTTCGATATTCTTCCCGCTCAGGCCGTCGCGCATATACACTTTCTTGACCCAGTTCGATGTCACGAGTATCAGGGGAAGCGCTTCGAGTATTTCAAGATAGTTTGCAATATATCCATCGGCAACGAACCAGGGGACAGCCGTGACGCCATATCTCTGAGGGTGCATAACAAGATGCGGTGTATGGCCCCAGTAGCCTACACCAACTACGACATCAGGCTCGAACCACCTGTAATACCATTCCTTTTCCTGTGCAGACTCGAAATTGACAGAATGCACATCCACTCCGATTTCCTCAAGTCCCCTGTGCAGCAGATGTCCCTGAGTAGCCAGTCCCGCCGGAGATGGCGGATAATCGTAAAGCAATAGAACTTTCATACTTTTTCCTTAAATTTTCAAACAGCATCGCGAAATCGCCGGAACGCTTCTTCTTTTGGCGTTGTCCTGGCTTCGAAACTCTCTTTATCGAAGCCGTAGATTTCCGTAATAATCTTATACTTCAATTCCCAGATATTATAAGCTAATTTTATATGTAAATCAGCCTTCTCGTCCGGCCTCGGTAAATATTTCTTTTGCCCATCTTCGTAAGCAAATGACCAGACTTGTTCTGCTTTTAGTTTTTCCGATTCCCAAAGCGAAAACACAGCTTTGGCAGTTTCTTCGTGTCTCAAATGCCTGGTATATTCACCTGATGGACTATGCGTTATGACAAGATCGAAATGTAGTTCTGGAAGCAGTTCAAGGATTGTCTCCTGAACTATGTCACTACTGAGAGGTTCCTGGTCAGGTCCGTCGTCGAGGTCACCCATCGCACCTTGCGCATCATACTTTTGAAGAGCTTTGAAGAATTTAGGCGCCCTGTCGGAGTCGCTTTTTCTGCAAATGGTAATAATTGTCCATGAAGCATCCGGATGCAGAAGAATTGTCCCGCCTGCCCATAACGTTTCGTCGTCGGGATGAGCTGTTATAACGGCGCACTTGCTGTCAGGTTTGATAATCATATTTGTCGTAAAGTAAATTTATTCGACCGTCTCAGAGGGACAACTCATTATGTAATCTAGCACGTCACTGAAGTCTGCAGTTGCCAGGCATATCCTCGAATCAGCGGCGCCGTAATACATGTATATTTTTCCGTCCTTATTGATCCAGCCGCATGGGAACACGACATCATCGACGTCACCCTCTCGCTCGTAATGTGCTTTTGGTCCGAAAATCCATTCCTCCGTGCGCCTGATAATTTTTGTCGGATTTTCCATATCCAGCATCGTGAGGCCTAACCTGTATATGGAGCCCGAAGCAGTACTACGTACGCCGTGATAAAGAATAAGCCAGCCGTCTTTTGTCTCCATTGGAGGAGCACATAAACCGATTTTGTTCGCATCCCACCAGCCGCCCATGCGCGCCCGAATAATCTCCTGGTGGTCGCCCCAGTGTTTCAAATCAGGCGAGAAAGAAAGCCAGATATTCGCCCCGAACATCAGTGTTCTTGCAACAGGTCTGTGAAGCATTGCCCATCGCCCGCCAAATTTTACAGGGAACAAAGCGGCGTCCTTGTCTTCGGGAGGCATAACGACTCCCAGTCTCTCGAACTCGACAAAATCTTTTGTCATAGCAAGCGAAACCAGCGGCCCACCTTTGGAATAGGCTGTATAGCAAATCGCCCACTTTTTGATCTCCTCGATCCAGGTTATTCGCGGATCCTCGATTCCCCATATTTCCTCGGGGTACTTATCAGGCTGAGCAAGTAAAGTGGGCTTTTTATCTATCTGCCAGTTTGTTACGCCGTCACTGCTTCCCGCAACTGTAAGATGAGATATACCGCGGTAATCCTCGACACGCGCAAGCAATAGAATTTTTCCCTCCACCTGCGCAGCGGCTGCGTTGAAAACGGAGTTCGCTTTGTAAGGCCAGTCTTCTACCGAAAGAATCGGGTTGCCTTCGTATCTTTCAAAAAGTTCGTGTTTAAAATTACTCCTATCCTTCATAGCTTTCCTAATCGGATGAAAAAAACATTCTCGAAATTGTCACGGAATAATTATACGCGCATCTAATATAGAAAGCTACAAGGATTTCAGCTTTTCCTTACTTTTGTCTTCTGTCTCAGAAGAGATTTTCTCCGCCTGCCGAACGATGCTTCGTACAAGCCTGGCTGCTTCGTTGGGACTGTCTTTTTTTGCCATTGTCTCGACGTTGCTAATCACGCAATGCAGAAGTTTGTTGACTACTCGATTGACCATTGTTTCCAGGACTTCTTTACATGGCGCCTCCTGCCTGTTGCCCGTGAAGAAACGTTCGAGCTCATTGCGACTGATTAATCCGAACTGCTGCTTCATTCTTCCGATCAGAGGACCGACTTCCATCGTCTGGAACCACTCCATAAAATCGTTTGTCTCTTCGGAAATAATCTTCATTCCCCTGGTTATATCGTCTTGGCGCAGTTTGAGATTTTCCCTGGCTGTGCTCGAAAGCTCGTCGATACTGTAGAGATGGACATTTTCGATTTGCTCGACGTCAGGCTCGAAATTCCTGGGTACGGAAATATCGATAACGAGGAGTGACCTTTCGTGTCTCTTTTGCATAATCTCTTGAAATCTCGGCCTGTCGAATAGAGATTCCTGTGCGGAAACCGAAGAAACGACGATATCAGCGTCACGAATGCTCTCGTTAAGCTCGTCCCACTGTGCCGCTTTGATCCCGCGACGCTGGGCGATTACTTTTCCCCTCTCGTACGACCTGTTTATTACAGTTATGTCGGTACATCCCACGTGAAGAAGATGCTTTATAAGAAGCTCGCCCATCTCACCTGCGCCGATGACAACAGTCCTGGATTTTGTAATCTCGTCAAAAAGCTTTTTTGCCAGTTCGACCGCGACGCCCGCAACGCTGATTCGACCGTCCGAAACGCTCGTATCAGCGTGAACCTTTTTGCTTGTGAAAAAAGCGCAATGGAAAAGGCGATTGAGAATTTTGCCTGTGCTTTTAACCGAAATAGCGAGCTTGTAGCTCTCTTTAACCTGGCCGAGAATCTGGTCTTCGCCCAGAACCATGCTATCCAACCCACACGCGACTGTAAGCAAATGTCTTACTGCGTCCTCGTCACTGTAAAAATACAACAAATCGTGAAATTCGTTTAAATCAATGTTGTGAAAATCTGCGATAAACCTCGCAAGGTCCTCGTATTCGAGCCCTCCCAGACGCTTGCACGCACAATACAATTCCACCCGGTTGCAGGTCGATAGTAATACAAACTCGGAGCCGGGAAAGCTCTCTTTAAGTCGAATAAGAGCCTGCGTCGCCTGGTCTGTGCTGAAAAAGACTTCTTCGCGTATATCAATCGGAGCACTTTTATGGTTTAATCCAACAGCTATGATCTTCATTTCATGTTTTTTGTATAACTTCGTATAGCTACGATATCATTTACTACCTGTTTCTTTGACCTTCTCTATAATAAATATCCTTCCTTCTTAGTCCGGAAACGCATATATTGTACAACATTCTATCACAATGTTCAAATTTCTTTGCATAGGGAAAATCCTTGAAACTGAGAAACTTTTACCTAAAACGTTAGTAAACATGGATTTTTTAAATATTTTTTTCATACACAGTTTCTGACTTATCTTGTGCATTTTAAGCTTCCTTTTTCAAAATTGCAAAAGTATAAATCCTTATTTAACAAGATGTTAGTGCGACAGACAAATGATTGCAGCTTAAGGCCGACCGGTTTCCTGAAAGAATAAATGGACTTTTTTCATAAGTTGAGTGTCAATCCGGAAACGCGATACTTGACTTGCGAGAATCTTTGCAATAGCATATCCGCGCTATATTAACAAATTTAAGTTCTACTGTTTTCGAAGGAAATTGCGGATACGTGTAACTTAAATAATCAGGAGCTCTTATATGGAACAAATAACCGTCTCCCCGGATATGCTCGCGCCAGTTTTCCCTATGAACTTAATCGAGCAGGAGGTGAGCCAGGAAAGATGGATAGACATTCCCGAAGATGTGCTGGACCTTCTTTATCGCTGGAGGCCCGCTCCGCTTCGACGCGCAAGGTACCTTGAGAAGCATCTTGATACACCTGCGAGGATATATTTTAAGGATGAGAGTACAAGCCCGCCCGGAAGTCATAAGCCCAATACAGCCGTGGCACAGGCATGGTACAACAAGCAGTTTGGGATAGAGAGGTTGACTACTGAGACCGGCGCCGGGCAATGGGGAAGCGCTCTTGCTTTCGCATGTCAGCTTGTCGGGCTCGAATGCAAGGTTTTTATGGTCAGAATTAGCTTTGACCAGAAACCCTTCAGAAAAATGATGATGCAGACCTGGGGCGCCAATTGCGTCGCAAGTCCGAGTAACGAGACCAATGCCGGAAGAAAGATTCTCGAGGAAATGCCTGATACACCCGGAAGCCTGGGAATCGCAATCAGCGAAGCTATCGAGCAGGCGGTCACCGACTCTTCCGGCAAGACACGCTATTCACTCGGAAGCGTGCTCAATCACGTGCTTCTGCACCAGACAATAATCGGTCTCGAAGCAAAAAAACAGCTTGAGATGGTCGGGGAAAAACCTGACGTAATCATCGGCTGCGCCGGCGGGGGAAGCAATTTCGCAGGCTTGTCCTTCCCGTTTGTCGCAGACAAAATAAATGGCGAGGACATTACGATAATCCCGGTCGAGCCGACTGCATGTCCCACAATGACACGTGCGCCATTCGTGTACGATTTCGGTGACACAGCCTGTACTACGCCGCTTCTGGCGATGTATTCACTCGGCCATTCGTTCGTACCGCCTCCGATTCATGCCGGCGGCCTGCGTTATCACGGCATGGCTCCTCTGGTTTGCCAGGCGATTGTAGAAGGCCTGCTTGAGCCTCGTGCGTATCATCAATTACAGTCCTATGACGCCGCTGTGACATGGGCGAGAACTGAAGGATTTATTCCCGCTCCCGAAACCAGCCAGGCGATCGCCGCGGTTATCGACGAAGCGAAAAAGGCAAAGGAAGAAGGAGTTGAAAAGGTGATACTATTCAACTACAGCGGCCACGGTCTTATGGACCTTACAGGATACGACGCCTATTTGTCCGGAAAGCTTACCGATTACGAGCTCCCCGATGAAGAAATGAATAAATATCTGAAGGACCTCGAAAATCTGCCCAAAGCTGAGATGAGAAAAAGCGGCAGATGGTAAGTGATTTCGTTTCCGAACAACTTCGAAAAAAATATGGATATTGTTGCTGTTGCATCAGAAAAAATTGAAAGGAGACTATTATGAAGAAGAAGTTTGTTGTGGGCTTGATTTTGTTATTTGCTGTTGGTTCTATCAGTTACGCCCAGCTAATAGAGCCGCCAACCGAGCCGTCGATTACCGGGACGCTGGACATGTCATATACGACCAAGTATGTCTGGAGAGGTTTCCAGGTTTACGGTTCACAGACGGCTATCCATCCGTCTATTGACCTGTTCAGTCCGACTACCAATATTGGCGTTGACCTTACTGTGCACAGAGCCAACTCATCCGGATACGAGAAATTCGAAAGATGGGACTATAACCTGTATTATCTCACGAGACTATTTGCCGGCGAGCAGGCTGAAATGGATTTCAGGTTCGGATATGTGTACTACAATTACCCGCAGGAGAGCCAGTCACTTTATGACCTGCAGGAAGCACACATGATTTTGTCTATGCCGAAACTATTACCAATTGAAAACCTGGTTCCGACATATATACTGGTTAAACTCTGGCCGTCAAGCAGC
>JARRRJ010000141.1:0-5555 GCA_037380865.1 Sedimentisphaerales bacterium | reverse complement strand
ATAGAACAGTGAAGTAAAACGTACGATTTTGGTTTTGGGCCGCTCATCCAGCCATTTTTGCAAGTAATCGAGCATGAACTTTTGAGTTGCAGGATAAATAGGATCGACAGGCATCTGGTGCTCGCGGTCACCCCAGTTATTGGTAGTGTGATTATACATGGAAATGGCTTCCCAGATTCTATAAGCAAGGAAGTTCACTGTGTACTTATGCCACTTTGCAGTTTTATTAATAGTGACTATACCTTTATCAGGATCGAACGTCCATTGTTCCTTGGGTACTTCCTTATCTGTAGTTCTGTCAAAAACCTGCCACCACTTTTTAGGATCGTCATTGAAATTTACCTCGAACTGCTCACAAAAGAAACCTTTTAAAAGGTCAATTTCGACTTTGTCACCTTGTGCAATTACAGGTGAGCTCATCAAATAATTCTGCTGTAACTTATCCCTGTTTGCTTTTGCCCAATTATTATCAGCACGAACCAGGCAGATTGTGGAATAAATATTATAATCTGCCGAGATAATTTTGTCGGACAGTACAGTTCCGTCACTGTCACGAATTGCATCAGCGCCCCATTTTTCCGCAAGTTTAAGTGTCAAATCTTCATAGCCGGCTTCACCCGGTAGCGTAAAACTTCCTTTTTTCTCTAATTTTTCAGTCATTTATTCCTCAACTAATTCTATTCATTACTCTTTCGATTCTTTAAATCCACTTCTATTGTCTCAAGCAATTTCTCATTGACAGGATAGAAAAAGAGAATGATTCCGCAAACAATTATGAAAGCCGCAGGGATGATACTGAATAACAACTTAATGCCCTTCACGGATTCCGGAGTTTGCGCAACTTTCGCTACGTATCCAAAAGCGTCTAAAATCCTTAATTGCAGAAAGCCTCCTATGGCAACTCCCAATTTAATTGCGAACATAATACCCGCGATTACCAGGCCGGTTGCACGTCGCCCGAATTTCCACTCGTGAAAATCAGTAACATCAGTAAACATCGCAAATAGAAAAACAGGCAAAGCACCAGTCACAACCGCACGGAGTAAATTGACGGCAACGAGTAATTCAAAATTATCAGGCGGCAATACATAAAATATTCCTCCAAGTATAGCACTTGCCAGGACGAAGAAAATCGAGAGAGATTTCTTGCCAAATCGCTTCTTACATGGCGTGCTGAGGAACACGCCAACCATCATGCCCAGAACGTCAAGCGTCAGGAACGTAGTCGTCCGGTCGAAATCCAGTTTAAAGAAATGCAAAGGAAGAGTAAATAAGACATCACTGCCATTTCCACTGACGTAGTCGAAGTAATATACAACCGAGCTGTCGCGAATAAAGTTGTGGATCAGCCAGAAGACACATGCTACGAACATAATAATCCATGGTACATTTCTTAAAACGTCCTTGAGGTCCTGCCCAAATGTGCTTTTCTGGTTCTTCGGTGGTTTAACACGTTCACGCGTAGTCAGAAAAGTAATCAGTAAAAGAACTGTTGCAATAGCTCCAAAGACCATCATAGTCATCTTGTACCCTACAACCGGACTATAACCCTGTGCTGCGACGAAACCTTTGCTTTCTGGATTTGCGCCGAAAAACCTGACTAAAGGAAGCATAAGAGTTGAAATCAGCAGCTTTCCGACAAAGGCTAAAAAGAAGCGGTATTGCGACAGAGTAGTGCGTTCCTTGGGATTGGGTGTTATTACAGCCATCAGGGAGGAGTACGGGATATTGATTGCTGTATAAGCCATTGTTGCAAGAATATAGGTAACGTAAGCATAGACAATCTTGGCATTCGGTCCCCAATCAGGCGTGACAAACATCGCATAGATTAAAGCTCCGTACGGGACTCCGATCCATAATAAGTAGGGACGGAACTTGCCCCAGCGCGTATTGGTGCGGTCTGCAACCATGCCCATCATAGGGTCATTAACCGTGTCCCAGATGCGTGTAATGATAAACAATGTGGCGGCATGTTTGGCAGGGATACCAAATACATCCGTATAGAACTTGGCCAGGAAAAAGCTCCATGCCTGATACAAGATATTGGAAGCCGTATCACCTAGGCCGAAGCCCACTTTTTCGACAACGGATAGTTTTCCTCCTACCTGCTCAAAAGTCGCTGCTGTATCAGTCGGACGGGAGACTTTCATATTTGAACTTTCATTTTCTGTTGCCGTAATTGTTACTCCTTTCTTTATTTACATTATGTTTTGTGTGTGTCGACTGGTCAGACCTGTCTGATTCGTCGGACTTGTCCATTACTTCGTCCCGAGGTAATAGCTCACCATAGGATAATGCCTATCTGTATATCCCATGGTATGGTGACATACATCATTACGATATAAATGATCCTGCATCAGGCAAACACGTCTGTCTGCCGCTGGAATACTTGTGCTGTAAATACGCAGTTCATTTCCCGAAACAGCTACAAGCTCCTCGCGCCAGTCACCGAGTATATCGGCAACCTGCATAACAGAACCGGAGATTCGTGTGCCTTCAATCGGAACTGTTGTACCGTTTTGCCATTTAGCCAGGCCTCCCCTGCTGACAAACTCCTTCAGCAAGTCTTCATCCCACCAGGCCATCATACCCTGAGGCGGGACTCTGCCTTCTATACGCTGACCTTTGGACGAATAATAAAATCGCCCGCCTGCAAGTTCCAGACCGGGATAAGCCGGGTCGATATCTGCCGCCATACAACTTCCAAGCTCATTGTCCCGGGTCGGCTCATTCGTCCCGAAAAGCATTTTTCCCGTGCGGGCCTCAACAAGGCAGAAACCATTACGGGGATGCGGTTCTTCAATTATATAAAGAATTTCCCAGCCGGGATTATCAGGATCGATATCACCCATATAGGAGCGATCACCGTGACCGAGACCGGTTCCCCATAAAGTCTTGCCGTCATTGTCGATGGCAATTGAACCGTTGATGATTTCATCGCAGCCATCAGCGTCGATGTCACCTGTTTTTACAGTATGCTGTCCCTGTCCCTGGTACATAAATGGAGCACGCTCGTTCGTCCATCGCCATATCTTTTCGAGTTTCTTATCTTTAAGTGCCCAGGCATCGATTCTCATCATGCCGTAGGTGCCGCGTACCACAAGCACTGCGGGGGTTTTGCCATCGAGATACGCTATAGCTAACATGTGCCTGCTCGCTCGATTGCCTGTATTATCACCCCAATCCTGAACGGTACCAAGCTCGATCCAGTTCACTTTGTCAATCAGCTTTCCGGTTTCACCGTCGTAAACGGCGAGGTATTCAGGAGCGTCAAGCAGAAATCCCGTTTGTCCGCTGGGAAGCATATCCTCACGAGTTGCGGCGTAATCCGATGTTCTTACGCAAACTTCAGCTTTGTTATCACCATCAAGGTCGCGCACTACTATTGGCGTCCACCAGATACCATTATCCACATTCCAGCCCAGATCAATTCGCCAGAGGAATTTGCCTGTTTTCCCGTCGTAGCCGTCGTACATTACGTTACCACTATTGGCACTTATTCTGCCCGGATCTTTGCCGCCTCCATTTGCGTGCTTTATAACAAAATCATAGACGCCGTCGCCATTCAAGTCACCAATGCCCACCATGCTCGCCCGAAGATTTTCCTGGAGTTGAATCGATTTGTACGGCTGTACCGAAGCGTTTGCAGGCAACTGGGCCTGCTCGGAAGCAGCGAGTTCCTTACCATCCACTACAGGCTTTATGAACCATGAATTTGCCTTATCCAGCGGAGCATTTTCGTCTATGAAATCTGTAGTTTTCGCCAGAGGCTGTGCATTCAGTTTCACAGGCTCAGAGCCTTGCGTCGAGCGATACATGTTAAATGCGGTATTCTCAGGATCATCTTTAAGTAATCTCCAGCCCAAATAGACCTTGCCCTCACCTATTGACAGAGCGAGCATGCCGCGATTAATTTTCTCTTCGATTCTTTCTGTTGCCCAACCAAGGACAGCATTGGGATTGTACAAAGGATCCATCGCATAGAAATTAAGATTAGGCGCTATTTCTTCGGGTGTAAGCACTCGAATTCCCTGCTCGTTGTTTTCCGGAGGTCGTGTCCCTCCCTGACCAGAGCGACCGACACGAGTTCCCCGCCCCCCGCGACGGGCTGCTCCTTCCTGACCAAATACTATACAACTGAAAAGACAAATCGACAGAATTACAATAAATAGCTTAGGTTTCATATTAAAGCTCCTTTTGTTCCACATTATCAAGTTGCGTATCAGAGACTGGTTTGCATTGGAATGTACTGAAATCCTTAACGTTCTTAAGAACAAAAGATGGTACGTCTTCTGGCCTCTGCGATTCTACATTGCGAAATTCTGCTTCCGTAACATCATCAAGGATAAAGGCAGGCCTGAAATCCTCATCTTCGTAGCCTATGTCAATATTACTCAACTCAATGCCTTTAACATGACGTATAAAAAATCCGTACGCCGGAATGAGCCCAAAATTCCTCGGGTCCGGGTATCCATCTTCAAGCTCGGGAACCTGAACAGCCGCCTGCTCTTTCGAGGCTCCACCTTTTACCAGGATACGGATATTGCTGAACTTGACATCCTCAATTTCGTGACCTGGAATACCCATAATCATTGAGCCATAGCGAGGATTAGCATTATATATGATGACGTTATTAATGTTTACTCTGCGGAGCTTTCCAACTTCCACACCTTCAGGTCCTCTCATACGTGAGCCGAGACGCAGGAAAAATGGCGCATTGGTAATGTCTCTCATCGTAATGTTCGATATTGTGACATCTTCAAGCAAACCTCCATCTACAGTTTCAAGTGCAAAGCCGCGGCAATGCTCGAAGACGCAGTTGGAAATCGTGATATTTTTGAAGCCTCCGTTGGATTCAGTTCCGAATTTGATGCGCCCGGTAACTCCCCCGCGGTCGGGAGCTTGCGTTTGGGTCTTTTGAAATGTACCATCTAAAAGTGTGCCCATATCGTAACCCGTTACCTGACAATTGGTTATGGTCACATTTTCCGTAGCTCGTGCATAGCCGAGAGCAAAAGAGCTTTTCAGTACAATCGCATCATCGTTCGGAGAATTGACTGTGCAATTGGATATGCGCACATTCCGGCAGCAATCGATATTGATGCCATCACGATTCGTGTCAATCTTTACATTGTCAATAGTAAAATTATCTACGCCTGTCGGGAGAATACAGAAATGGCCTCCCATTAAAAAAGTAACATCGCGAATCAGTACATTGCGGCACAGTTTAAGAGCGATGGCTTTATTGCCTGCTCCCCTGCTGTTTGGGCGATCCTCTCTTCCCAAACCTTTGCCGTAAATCATGCCGGGCCCGAGAATGGAGATATTTTCAAGATTCTCACCCCATATTAAGGAATCATGCCAGTGGCTGTGCCCAAAATCCTGGTATCGATACTCGTCGCCCCACGGATTTGGCTCTGCTTCGTCGAAACCGGCATTTTGGGTTTGTTCAGCAGCTAAAATTGTCGCTCCCTGGTCTATAAACAGTGAAATATTGCTTCTAAGGTGTATCGAATAACAGGCATAGGTACCAGCACCGAAATATACTGTCCCGC